>CASFJH010000043.1 GCA_949294845.1 uncultured Bacillota bacterium
TGGGTACGGTATACCGCAATCTGCGGCAGCTTGCCGACAGCGGGGAAGTGACTACCATAGAGACGGAGGACAAGTCGATGCACTTTGACGCGGACACGTCCCCGCATTTACACTTTGTCTGCTCGGAATGCGGAGGTATCAAGGATCTGTTTATGGACAGCGGAATGTTGCCGAAGCTCAATGATATGGGATTTATGGCAAAGACGGAAAAGGCCGTATATTACGGCGTATGCAACGATTGCTTAAAAAAATAATTTATATAATAAGGAGATAAGAAAATGGCTAAGTATGTTTGTATGGTATGCGGTTATGTGCACGAGGGCGATTCCGCTCCCGAGAAATGCCCGGTATGCGGAGCTCCCGCGTCCAAATTCAAGCTTCAGGAAGGGAAGAGCTGGGCGGCCGAGCATGAAGTAGGTGTTGCCAAGGGCGCGCCCGAAGATATTCTGAGCGACCTCAGGATGAATTACGAAGGCGAGTGCCGCGAAGTCGGTATGTATCTTGCGATGGCGCGCGTTGCTCACCGCGAGGGATATCCCGAGATCGGTCTTTACTGGGAGAAAGCCGCTTACGAAGAGGCCGAGCACGCCGCCAAGTTTGCCGAGCTTTTGGGGGAAGTCGTGACCGCTTCGACCAAACAGAACCTGCAGATGCGCGTTGACGCCGAAAACGGAGCTACCGCCGGCAAGTTCGACCTTGCCAAGCGTGCAAAGGCGCTTAACCTCGACGCTATACACGATACCGTCCACGAGATGGCCCGCGACGAAGCGCGTCACGGAAAGGCTTTCGAAGGTCTGCTCAACAGATATTTCGGTAAGTAATTTTTCATCGGATACAGTTTTTGCGGCAAAGCGATAAGACGGTCTCGGCTTTAAGAGCGATAAGACCTTACGGCGTAAGTGCAATAAGGACCTGCGAAGTTTCCGCGACCGCGCAATCCGCAGAAAAACCGATATGCAAAAACCCTTCGCACTGATGCGGAGGGTTTTTTGTAACGCGTTGCTTCCGGCTCGAAAATCCGGTTCGATTGCCGGCTCTAAACCATCTGGCGTACCGGCGGCCTGCGATAATATTGTGCCGCGCCGCTGCCGGAAGGGAGAAATCAGCCGAGACGTTCGGCGATAGCCTTTATAAAGTCGCGCGAGTTGACGCCCTCAGGCGTAACGTCGGAGCGGAAAAGCCCGACGAGGTCTTTTGTCATAACGCCCGCTTCAATAACGCCTGTAGTGGCCTCTTCCAGTCTCGCGGCAAAGTCGACGAGATCGGGCAGCATATCAAGCTCGCCTCTCTTGCGCAGGGCGCCGGTCCAAGCAAAGATAGTTGCGACCGGATTGGTAGAGGTTTCTTCACCGCGGAGGTGTTTGTAGTAATGTCTTGTCACAGTCCCGTGCGCGGCCTCGTATTCGTAATTGCCGTCGGGTGAGACGAGCACGCTGGTCATCATGGCGAGAGAGCCGTAAGCGGTGGCGACCATATCGCTCATAACGTCGCCGTCGTAGTTCTTAAGCGCCCAGATGAATCCGCCTTCCGAACGGATCAGCCGCGCGACCGAGTCGTCTATGAGGGTGTATTCGTAATTGATGCCGTACTCTTTAAACCGCTCGGCATACTCGGCCTCGAATATTTCGCGGAATATGTCCTTGAATCGGTGATCGTAAGTTTTGCTGATGGTGTCCTTGGTGGCGAACCAAACGTCCTGACGGGTATCCAGCGCGTAATTGAAGCAGCTGCGCGCAAAGCTGGAAATGGACGAGTCGGTGTTATGGATGCCCTGAACGATACCTGCGCCGGCAAAATCCGCAATGGTCTTTTTGTCCACTCTGCCGTCGGGATAGGTTACGGTAAGCTCGGCTTTGGCGGCGCCGTCCACTTTAAGCTCGGCGTTTTTGTATACGTCGCCGTAAGCGTGACGCGCGATGGTGATGGGCTTTTTCCATGTGGGAATATACGGCGTTATGCCCTTTACCAGAATAGGCGCGCGGAAAACCGTTCCGTCAAGCGCGGCGCGGATTGTTCCGTTTGGAGAGAGCCACATCTGTGAGAGCTTATATTCCTCCACGCGCTGGGCGTTGGGGGTGATTGTGGCGCATTTGACGCCTACGCCGTAGCGCTTTATCGCGTCGGCAGCTTCGTGCGTCACCTTGTCTGAAGTCTGTTCGCGGTTGACGAGACCGAGGTCGTAATAATCCGTTTTGAGCGCGACGAACGGCTCGATAAGCAGCTCTTTTATCCAGTCCCACAGAACGCGGGTCATTTCGTCGCCCTGCATTTCGACAAGCGGCGTAGTCATTTTAATCTTATGCATAATTCGCTCCCGCACAATTTTTTTCGAGTATAACACAATACGCCGCAAAAGTCAAGCGGTGCGCGTCGCGCGCGATAGCGTATTTAAAATGAAAAGCATATAGCTTTTATATTCGGTTTACAAGTTTGCCAGGACGTGTTATAATATAGTATAACGGCTGAAAAGACTCTCGGCCTAGGAGGATATGATTTGATCGGAAAGACGGCAAAATCGGCAGGGAAAACCCTTATGGCGTTTCGCAAAAATCTCGGCAAAAAGCTTGCGGAATCCGTTTTGTCCGTACTTCCGATAGCGGCGCTCGTCATCGTCGCGGCATTCTCGGTAGGAGGAATCGACGGCGGACTCATAGGACTCTTCGCCGTCGGCGCGGTGCTCCTCATCCTGGGAATGGGGCTTTTCACTCTGGGCGCAGACGTCGCCATGATGCCCATGGGCGGAGCGGTAGGCGCGGCGCTTTCAAAATCGCGCAAGGTGTGGCTCGCGGTAATTGTATGCTTCGTTATGGGTATGCTCATAACCGTAGCCGAGCCCGATCTTCAGGTGCTTGCCGGACAGCTTAAATCGGGCGAGGGCGTGAATACCGCGCTCATTGTCGCCGTTGCCGCCGGTGTGGGCGCTTTTCTCGTGCTTTCGGTGCTGCGCACGTTCTTCCGCATCGATCTCAGATATATACTGATATTCTTTTACGTCGTCGTTTTTATTCTCGCGGCGTTCGTTCCCGACGACTTTATCGCGGTGGCGTTCGATTCGGGCGGCGTGACGACAGGTCCCGTCACGGTGCCTTTTCTCATGTCTTTAGGCTTAGGTATCGCTGCCGTGCGCGGCGGCAAGTCGAACGAGGAGGACAGCTTCGGCATGATCGCGCTGTGCTCGATAGGTCCGGTTCTCGCCGTGGTCATTCTGGGGCTTACAGGCGGCGCCGAAGTGAGCGCAAGCGTTGAGACCGTTCCCGAAATCGGTTCATTTGCCGATATTATGCGCGCTGTCGCAAACGGACTGCCTTATTACCTTAAGGAAGTGGCGATCGCGCTGTCGCCCATAGTGGCGGTTTTTCTCGTTTTCCAGTTCGCCGCGATACGCCTGCCCAAAGACAGACTTATAAGGATTCTGATAGGTATCGTTTATACCTACATCGGGCTGAGCGTGTTTCTTACCGGAGTAAACGTCGGCTTTATGCCTTTGGGCAAGACGTTGGGCGAAACCATAGGCGGCAGGGAGTATAACTGGATACTCGTTCCGATAGCCGCGGTAATGGGCGCGCTGGTGGTGTTTGCCGAGCCTGCCGTCCATGTGCTCAACAAACAGGTAGAGGAGATAACGGGCGGCGCAATATCCTCGCGCGTGATGATGGCGTTTCTCGCCGTCGGAGTGTCCGTTGCGCTCGCGCTCAGTATGCTGCGCGTGATCACCGGCGTCAGCATATGGTATTTTCTCGTCCCCGGCTATGCGATCGCGCTGCTGCTTACGTTTTTCGTGCCGCGCGTGTTTACCGGAATAGCGTTCGATTCGGGCGGCGTCGCGTCCGGTCCCATGACGGCTACGTTCATTCTTCCGTTCGCAATAGGCGCTTGTACGGCGGGCGGAGGAAATATATTTACAGACGCTTTCGGACTGGTGGCGTTCGTGGCGATAGCACCGCTTATAAGCGTACAGATACTCGGACTTATTTACGCCTTAAAGACGAGACGCGTTAAAGCGCTCGCGGCGCCGTCGGACGAAGAGGTCGTGGATTTCGGAAAGACCGCCGGCCGTGCTTCGGCCGGAAAAAGGACGGTCAGACGCATAAAACGCATTGACGCGACGGAGCGCAGACTGGAAAAAAAGATAGAAGCGCTGAGACATAAACGCGAGCGGCTGACGTTAACGGACGAGAGCGCAGCCGGCGCCGCGCACGAAGCCGCTGAGCAGACTGAGACTACCGTATCCGCTTCTGACGGAAAAGGAGAAAGCATAGAATGATAGAGCAACAGAAGCTGTTTTTTATAATAGTGGGACGCGCTCACGCCAAGCAGACGGTCAGACTGCTTAACAGGAACGGGTTCAAATATCATGTCGCCACGCTCGCCCGCGGTACCGCGCCCACCGAAATACAGGGCTATTTTGGACTGAGCGAGCCCGAAAAGGCGCTTATTATGTGCTTCGCGCAAGAGAGCAGAGCGCAGGAGCTGCTCAAACTGCTCGATGGAGAAAATGACTTTCGCAAACCCAATACCGGCATAGCATTTTCGGTAAGGCTTTCGGGTATGGCGGGTATGTCGGTATTAAACTACATCAAGGATAACGAGTGAGGTTGTTATGGATAAAGAATACAGTCTTATAACGGCAATTGTGCAGAAGGGCTTTTCCGACGTGGCGATGGCGGCGGCGCGGTCGGCCGGCGCGCGCGGCGGCACCGTGGTCAACGGCCGCGGAACGGGAGCCGCCGAGGCGGCGCATTTTCTCGGCGTAGCCATAGAGCCGGAGAAGGAGATATTGCTCATCCTCGTCGAATCGTCTTTAAGGGACGAGGTAATGAAGGCGGTAAACCGCGCTGCCGGACTTAGTACGCCGGGCAACGGCATAGCGTTTTCTCTGCCCGTTGAGGACGTGGCAGGTCTTTCTTCCGATATAAAACCCGACGACGGAGAGTAACTTTTCCGCCGCCGTAAAATTTCCGGCAAAAGTCGCTGATTGCGCTTAAGTCACAGCGCCCGCAAGCGTTAATCCTCGGCAGAATTAAACGACGAAGAAAAAATCTCGGACGTAAAAAGTCCTGTATTGCGCGTATCGCGCGCAATCGTCACGCGCTAAAACCCGATATATGCGACGCGCCCCGAAAGCCTCAGGCTCTCGGGGCGCGCTTTATTCCGCGTTATAATCCGAATATGCGCATAGCGTGCCGCGTTATCTGACGCGCATACTGACGGCGGCGCCGCGTTATAATCTTTACAGCGGCTATACCGTGCTGACGCATAATCGGGTAACGGCGGCAGTAATCTGCGGTAACGGTTCAATCAATAGTAAAGCAGATCGCCGTAGGTGGGGAACGGCCAGTATTCGCGGCCTACGACGGTTTCCAGCTCGTCGCAGCTCAAGCGCAGCTCCTGCATGGTCATAAACACCGAATCGTGATAATTTTTGGCCGCTTCGAGCGTGCCCGAAACGTCGCGCGCGGCAACGACCGCATCGTTAAGCTTAACGAGAGAATTATAAGCCGAATCCGTAAGTACGGTGATTTTTTTGACAAGCTCCGCTTCGGACGCAGCGTCGACGCCCATCGCTTTTTTGCGTGCGACCGATTCCGCGAGAACTGAGGAATATTTTGCGGCGGCGGGAATAATCTGTTTGTAAACTATCTGCGACATCGTAAGAGCCTCGATGTTTATCACCTTGCAGTAGTTTTCCAACAGAATCTCCTGGCGCGCGCGGATCTCGGCTCCTGTATAAATTTTGTGCCGCTCGAAAAGCGCTATATTTTCGGGGCGGTCGTAGAGAGCGAGCGCTTCGGGAGTGGTCTTGAGGTTGAGCAGACCGCGGCGCGCGGCCTCCGACGTCCACTCTTCGGAGTAGTTGTTGCCGTTGAAGATTATGCGCTTGTGAGCGAGATACGTTTCCACGATAAGCTTTTTGACGTCTTTTTCAAAATCCGCGCTCTTTTCTAGCTTATCGGCGAATTCCTTCAGCACGTCCGCTACGGACGTATTGATCATTACGTTGGGGCAGGCTATATTGACTGAAGAGCCGAGCATACGGAACTCGAACTTATTGCCGGTGAAAGCGAAGGGGGAGGTGCGGTTTCTGTCGGTAGAGTCGGCAGTGAAGGAAGGTATCGAATCGACGCCGGTGGTGAATTTTCCGTTCGCCTTTTTGGCGTATGTGGTGCCGGCGGCCATCGCGTCGAGAACTCCGCACAGTTCATCGCCCAGATACATGGAGATAATAGCCGGAGGAGCCTCGTTTGCGCCCAGACGGTGGTCGTTGCCCGCGCTTGCGACGGACAGCCTGAGCAGATCCTGATGAACGTCCACGGCTTTTACGATAGCGGCGAGAATAAGCAGAAAGCGAAGATTTTCCGCCGGATTCTTGCCAGGATCGAGCAGGTTTTCGCCCGAGTCGGTGCTCATCGCCCAGTTATTATGCTTGCCGCTGCCGTTCACGCCGGCAAAAGGCTTTTCGTGCAGCAGGCATATCAGTCCGTGCTTTTCGGCCACTTTGCGCATGACTTCCATGGTGAGCTGGTTATGGTCGGTCGCCACGTTGACCGAAGTGTATATGGGCGCGAGCTCGTGCTGAGCCGGCGCGACTTCGTTATGGCGCGTCTTTGCGAGGATACCCAGCTTCCACAGCTCGGCGTCCAACTCTTTCATGAACGCGAACACTCTCGGCCGTATCGATCCGAAATAGTGATCCTCCAGCTCCTGGCCTTTGGGCGGTCTTGCGCCGAACAGCGTTCTGCCGGTGTAGATAAGATCCTTGCGCTTGTAGTACATATCGCGGTCGACGAGGAAATATTCCTGTTCGGGTCCGACCGTTACGATGACCTTGGAAGTGTCTGAACCGAAAAGTCTGCATATGCGCGCGGCTTCGCGGCTGAGCACGTTCATCGAACGGAGCAGAGGAGTTTTTTTGTCGAGCACTTCGCCGGTATACGACATGAACGCAGTGGGTATGCACAGCGTGTCGTCTTTTATAAACGCGTTGCTTGTAGGATCCCATGCGGTGTAGCCGCGCGCTTCGAATGTGGCGCGTATGCCGCCCGAAGGAAAACTGGAAGCGTCCGGCTCGCCTTTGATGAGCTCTTTGCCGGAAAAATTCATGATAACGCCGCCGTCGTCCTTGGGGGTTATAAAGCTGTCGTGCTTTTCCGCCGTGATGCCGGTCATCGGCTGGAACCAGTGCGTGTAGTGCGTGGCGCCTTTTTCTAACGCCCAGTCTTTCATGGCGTTGGCCACGACGTTAGCCACGGCGGGCTCAAGCGCTGTGCCGGTGGCAACCGTATTTTTCAGAGCGCGATAGGTTTCCTTGGGCAGACGCTCGCGCATAACCTTGTCGTTGAACACCAGACTTCCGAACAGATCGGTTACGTTACTCATGTTGAACTCCTTTTGAATTTCGTGTTTAATCGGATATAAGTAAAGGCGCCGTAAGGGAACGATGTCCTTTACGGCGCCTTTGCCGAAGCTCGATTATGGCATTATTATATGCTCTGGCATGAGATTTGTCAACTGTTTTTTCGTAAAAATTAAAAATTCACACAGACCTCCGCGCGTTCACTCGACCAGCGCGCCCATTGAAATAAGGTAGTTCACGAACGCGTTGTCGCCCCGGTCTTTGGCGTATTTGACAAGCGAGCGGCCGTCGGGCAGTCTATCGTCTATCGAGTAGCCGCGTTTGAAAAGATACTCCAGCGGTCCCGGTCCCAGCGACGGGAAAGCGTTTGCCGCCTGCACGAGAAATTCTTCGCTTTTGGGCATACCGTCAGGATAAATGAGGTCGAGCAGCTCAAAGCTGCCGCGGTATAGCGCTTTTGCCGCGGAAGAAAGGGTGGGGGTGAGCCCCGGTTTTTTATGCAGCAGATACATTACGGCTTTTACGGCGCTTTCGCCTTCGAAGGCTACTGCGCGCGAAAGCGCGTCCCCGTCGGCCCAGTCGCGGTAGCTCTCTATAAGCGAGAGCATCTCGTTTTTGTCGGTATTTATCAGATTGAGAATGATGGGAAGCTTGACCGCTTTTACGCAGTCCGAGGTTTTAAGCGCGAATCTTTTTGCAAAAGACGTAAGCTTTTCGGTGTCGCCCGACAGTACGGCGTAATGTATGTAAGGCAGATACAGATCCTCGAAATAGTCAATGTCCACGGCTTGCTTGTCCATGCGCATCATAAGATTTTTGAGCGCGTATTCGATAAGATCGAGATATTCGGCCTCTATCGGCGCGAAATCCCTGATGCCGCGCGCCTCGGCCTTGTCAGCCAACGTCTTTACGCCGCGCGGAGCGAACAGGGCGCCTTTATCGATAAACCTGCGTATGAGATCGGTATTCCAGACTGCGACCGCGGCTTTCAGCGCGTCGGCCGAATACAGCATGAGGTCAAACACGTTGAGAATACCGTCGATACGGGTATAATCGACAGGCTTGCGTTTTACGAGATTAACCAGTTCTTTATTAAGTTGCTGTATTTCCGCTTTAGTCATACGGATATTATACAATAATATTTCCGTTTAGTCAATATATTTTCTTTCCGCGTTAACATAAATTACCGCTGCGAACGCGTTTGGCCGAGTCGAATAAGCCCGAATATTGCAATAAAAGCTTTTTTCGTTTGACATAAATTCTGCGTAAGGGTATAATAAAAAGGTATAAGTATAATGATAATATAAAAAGGCACGGGACGTAATGGGTAAAAATAACAAACGCCAGGATAATAAAACCGCCAACGAGCGCGAGTCAAGTCCGCGCAGGTATCGCGGTATAATCATTACGTTTTTTCTCGACATCGCGTTCGCGGTATTCGCTTACTGGCTGGCGCGCACGGTTTTGTTTTACTCTGAAAACGTCACAATGCCCGATCTTTATAACCGATACGAGCTTGCGGTTGCGGCGGTAGTAATACTGATAATGGTATCCATGCTGGTGTTTTTCGACTGCTACAACGCCGTGTGGCGGTACGCCGGGCGCGTGGAATTTTTCAAATTTCTGCTGGCTTATATAACGTCGTTTATAGTGCTGATGCTGCTCAAGCTGGTGCTCAATTTCGCATTCCGTATAGACGTATGGTCTACGCTTATAATACTGTATCTGCTTTTCAGCGCGCTGCTGTCGGGAGCGGCGAGGTTTTTTCATGCGATACTGCATTATGCCAATCATTTGAGGAACAGTCTCAACGGCAAATCCGCCGCCGAAATGAAGCGGACTATAGTAATAGGCGCAGGCTATACCGGGTCGCTTTTGATAAATCGTTTTATCAACAATCCTCACGAGGGTTATTATCCCGTTGCGGTCATAGACGACGACCCAGACAAATGCGGACTGAAGATATACGGCGTGCGCGTCGAAGGCGGCATGGAGCATTTAAAGGAAATTTGCGATAAATTCAAGGCGGACGTTATCGTGATTGCGATCATGAGCCTCACGAAGTCGCAGCTCAAACAGATATACGACAAGTGCAAAGGGCTGGGATTGCCGATAAAGATAATGCCGCCGATGACCAACGCGAGCGATCTGTCCGAAAAGACGCTGTCTCTGCGCGATATAAAGATCGAGGAGCTGCTCGGCCGCGACGAGTTCAAGGTCAATACCGAGCTTATGGACGCCGCGGTAAAGGACAAGGTGGTATGCGTAACCGGCGGTGCCGGTTCTATAGGCAGCGAGCTGTGCAGACAGGCGCTCAATTTCGGCTGCAAGCATCTCGTTATTTTCGACGTGCACGAGAACAGTATGTTCGAGCTTAACGAGGAGTTCAAGCGCAAATACGATACTTCGAGATATACGCTCGTCAT
This sequence comes from uncultured Bacillota bacterium, assembly GCA_949294845.1. GTDB lineage: Bacteria > Bacillota > Clostridia > Christensenellales > Pumilibacteraceae > HGM11386. Next base: position 9,781 of record CASFJH010000043.1, read on the forward strand.
AGGCACCGTGCGCGAGCGCGATAAACTCGACGCGGCGCTCAGAGAGTATAAGCCCGAGATACTTTTCCATGCGGCGGCGTATAAGCACGTTCCGATGATGGAAATTTCGCCTACCGAGTGCATCAAGAACAACGTGTTCGGCACCAAAAACGTCATAGAGGCGGCGGAAGCGGCGGGCGTAAAGAAGTTCGTACTCATTTCCACCGATAAGGCGGTCAATCCCGCCAACGTCATGGGCGCGAGCAAGCGTATTGCCGAAATGCTCATACAGACGCGCGGCCGCGCTTCGTCCATGCAGATGGCGGCGGTGCGTTTCGGCAACGTGCTCGGCTCCAACGGCTCGGTCATTCCCACTTTTCTCAAACAGATCAAGGAAGGCGGTCCCATTACGCTTACGCACAGGTATATAAAGCGTTATTTTATGACTATTCCCGAGGCGGTAAGACTGGTCATGCAGGCCGGCGCCCTTGCGTCAAGCGGAGAAGTTTTCGTGCTCGATATGGGCGAACCGGTATATATTTATGATCTGGCGTGCGACCTTATAAGAATCAACGGTCTCGTGCCCGAGCAGGATATTCCGATAGTCGTGACCGGTCTGCGCGAGGGCGAAAAACTCTTCGAAGAGCTGCGCTACGACAAGGAACAGGTCGACGCTACTCTGCACGAAGGAATATTTGTCACGAGGCTCGAAAACATAGATATAAATAAATTCAACGCCGATCTCGCCGAGCTGAGAGAGGCGGCTTTCGGAGAGGAAGCCGATCGTACCGTAAGCGACATTTTCGCCATTGTGCCAAACGAATACAGAAAGATCGCAGAGGTCGAAAGAAAGGAGAGCATCCTTGCGGCCATGGCGCAGAATAAAGAAGGCGGCGACGGTTCCGTCTCTTTGATCGAGCGCATTTGAGCGGTTTTAAGGAGCCGTAATGGAAATCTGGCAGGCATTGATACTCGGATTGGTCCAGGGACTCGGCGAATTTCTGCCCGTATCGTCGAGCGGACATCTCGTACTTGCGAGAGAGATCATGGGCATTTCGGGCGAATATATGCTTTTCGACATCATGGTGCACGTCGGAACGCTCGCCGCCGTAATCGCGGCGTTTTATAAGGATATTCTGGGGCTGTTCAAGCCGCCTTTTAAGACGATAGGACTCATATTGCTCGCGTCGCTGCCGGCGGCCGCCGTAGGCTTGGCTTTCAACGACGTTATCGAGAACTTTTTTTCCGGAGCAAAGTATATCGGATTTTTCTTTCTGTTTACTGCGGTTGTTATGCTTGCGACCGAAATAATTGCCGTCAGGCGTCCGTTTGTCGAGCGCGAGCTGCCTTTACGAGTCGCGCCCAGCGTGGGGATAAAGGCGGCGCTTATTATGGGCGGTATGCAGGCTATCGCGCTTTTCCCGGGCGTATCGCGCAGCGGAAGCACTATATTCGGCGGCACTCTGGCGCGCTCGAGACGGCAGGACGTTGCAAAATTCTCGTTTTTCATGAGTATACCGGTTATTCTCGGATCGGCGCTTCTCAGCGTTATAGACGTGGCCAATACGGGCGCCGACGTGGTGTGGAGCGTCGTGTTCGCCGGAATGGCGGCGGCGTTCGTTTCGGGACTGGCATCCATAAAACTGATGATGCGTCTTGTGGAAAAAGCCAACTATAAATGGTTCAGCCTGTACCTTGTTACGGTAGCCGTGCTCTCGTTGATTTTCTTCTTCTGATTGAGGCTTTGGCAGACTCCGCGCGGCTTCGAAAAGCTATACGGCGGTTTCAAAATATTTTGCGGCGGTAAATAAAGAACTTGCGTAATCTGTTAAATAAAATCGGCGGAACCAAAGCGGTGCGCGCAGCGGTTTCATATATGAGCAGTCTGTATTACGTCTGGACTGTAGGCGGAGTGACAACGCTTCTTAACATAGCGGGACTGGACGTTCTCAATTTTTACTTTCTCTGCCTTACCATGTGCTTTGCGCTGTTGTTCTGCGAAGACACGCTTCCTTTTATGGCGTCTCTTATCTATACGCCATTTACGGTATCTGCACGTCGTGCGCCGTACACGATTGCGTCGAGCGAGTACTATTCCGATCCCGTCGTTCTGGGACAGCTTATATTCCTCTGCGTGCTGCTTGCGGCGGTGTTCTTTATCAGATTTTTCACACGCAGGGAATGGAAGAAGGTATTTCGCAAACGTTTGCTTACCTACGGTTTCTTCGCAGTCGGCGCGGCGCTCGCTCTTAACGGACTTTTTTCAGGCATTTACGCCGTTATCAGTCCGCTCTGGGGAATAATGCTGTGGATCTGCATGGTGGGGCTGTACTACTATCTTTCGGCTACTCTCATATGGAAAAAAAGGGAAACTCTTCAATATGCCGCGAACGTATTTTTCATGCTGGGCGTGGATATAGCGCTGCAGATGGCCGCGCTGTATCTTGCCAATCCTTCGTTTATAGACGGCTCCCTCAAGGATTATATACGTCTCGGGTGGGGGGTTAGCAATACGATAGGGAATATTCTGCTGATGACGCTGCCTTTCGGGCTTTACCTTACGCATACCAGCAAACGGCCGGCCGCATACTTTCTGCTAAGTACCGGCATACTGGTGGCTACGGTGTTTACCTACTCAAGAGCCGCGCTGATATTCGCGGTGCCTGTTTTTATAGCGTCGCTGATATTCTCCTGCGTATCGGGCAGAAACAGGCTTACCGTTGTTACCGTAACATCGGTCATCGCGGCGGCGTTTATAATTTACGCCGTCAGCCGCACCGATTCGCTTAAAAAGATTTTCGATTTTTATATACAAAACGGACTGGACGACAGAGGGCGTCTGGAGCTGTGGCTGGAGGGGCTGCGCGAATATCTCAAAGCGCCCGTTTTCGGATACGGGTTTGCGTACCGGTTCGGCGATCCGCTGTCGGCGATATATTTTCTCCATAACACGCTGCTGCAGTACCTGTGCGCCTGCGGCGTTGTGGGGCTTGTCTGCTACCTTTATCACCGTGCGGAGACGGTGTGGCTGTTTTTAAAGCGAATGACCGCCGCGCGGCTTTATATGGGAATGTCGGTAGCCGGCGTTCTGGGTTACGGACTGCTGGGCGGCTCGATGACCAATCCGGTAATATTGCTCTTTATGGGGGCGATATATGCTCTGGCGGAAAAGGATTATCTTGAAACTCACACGGTACGGGCGCTGTACTGAACCTCATAAAAATACAATCTCATTTTGCGCGCCTCCGCATATATTAATAGTAATGCGGAGGTGTTTTAATGACGGTAGGCGTAATATTCGGCGGTATGAGCTGCGAGCATAACGTGAGCATCGTAACGGGCGTGCAGACGCTGAACTTAATTCGCGGATACAAAGTCGTTCCCGTTTACATAGACGAATCGGGGGTATGGTGGACGGGGAAAGACTACGACCGGCTGGAAACCTTTGCCGCCGGCAAATGCTTCGGCAAGCGCGTGCATCTGGAGCCATCTGATAATCGGCTGTTCAACGCGCGCGGCAAGGCGATAGCGACGCTTGACTGCGCGATAAACTGCTGTCACGGAACGTTCGGCGAGGACGGAAGCCTTCAGGGGGTATTCGCCATGAGCGGAATACCTCTGACCTGCGCCGGAGTGGAGGCGTCGGCCGTCGGCATGGATAAGATCACGATGAAACGGCTGTTCCGCGACGCCGGATTGCCGCAGACGGCTTTTGTGGGAGTAACGCGCGAGGAATACGAAAACCGGCTTTTCGAAGTAATAAAAAAGCTCAAGAGCGAGATAGGCTTTCCCATGATAGTCAAGCCGGCGGGCGTAGGCTCCAGCATAGGAGTAGGCATAGCCGGGGATATGACGGGGCTGTTCGAATGTGTCCGCGCGGCTTTCGAGTGGGACAACAGAATAGTCGTCGAGGAGGCGCTTACCGATTTCACGGAGATCAACTGCGGCGTTATCGGCCGCGACGGCAATGTCGAAACAAGCGAGCTGGAGCAGCCGACGGGGTGGAAGGAGTTTCTCTCCTACGAAGACAAGTACGGCGGAAAAAGCGGAAAGGGCGGCGCTTACGTTACGGACAAATCGGGCGGAAAAGATTCGGGCAAAAGAAAAATGCCCGCCGATATAGACGGGCAGATCGCGGCAAGAATAAAACAAATCGCAACCGAAGCCTTCACAACGCTCAATTGCAGCGGTGTGGCTCGCGTGGACTTTATGGTGAAAGGGGAAGCTGTTTATTTAAACGAGATAAATACCGTTCCCGGCTCGCTCGCCGGTTACCTGTTCGCTTACGGCGGATTACCGCAGGAAAAGCTTATAGACCGTCTGGTCGAAATCGCAATAGCCGATCACAAGGCAAAGACCGGGCTGCGGTACAGATATATTTCGCCTTTTAAATTAAAATAGACGCTACAGGCTTCAACGGCACAGTATACCGCGCGGCTTGAAACGCTACTGCGCGTTCTCCACTGCGGCGGCTTCTCTGGCTTTTTTGAACTCGGCGAGAATGGCGTCCTTTAAAAGAGCGCGCGTTTCGGAGTTGAGAGGATGCACGATGTCCTTATATTCGCCTTCGGGCGTTTTTTTGCTCGGCATGGCGATGAAATAATCGTCCGTACCCTCGATTATCTTAACGTCGTGAACAACAAAGCAGTTGTCTATCGTGACTGAAGCAACGGCTTTGAGTTTGCCTTCGTCCTTCTTTACCAGTCTGATGCGTACTTCGGTAATGTTCATTTTTTCCACCTTTTAAGTTTTAATGTTTTGTTCGCGTGCTGCGTTTAGTTTATTATACAATATTTTTTCGTATTTTGCAATGCTTTTTGCAAAAAAAAGTAAAAATTATACATATTTAAATGCTTTTTTCCGTACACAGCCGCGCAAAAAATCATACAATGGATTATGAAAGTGCATTTTGTTGGCATATGCGGAGTGAGTATGTCGCGTCTTGCCGAGCTGTGCCGGCGGCGCGGCGACATAGTTACCGGCTCCGACATACTGACCGGCGGCCACTGCGCGGACAACGTGCGAGGCGCCGATCTGGTGGTCTATACGGGCGCGGCGGCTGACGATAATCCCGAGCTTGCAGAGGCGCGGCGGCTTGGTATACCGACCGTTTCGCGCGCAAAAATGCTGTCCTCGCTCGCCTCGGAATATCCCAAATGCGCTGGGATAGCCGGCTGCCACGGCAAGACCACCGCTACCGCGCTGACGGGCTTCGCCATTTCGTCGCTCGGTCCCGAGGTGCATATGGGCGGAGGGTGCGATTTTCCGCACGGCTCGGGAGTGTTTGTGACCGAGGCGTGCGAATACAAACGCAGTTTTCTGGAGCTTAAGCCGGATATAGCGGTTGTCCTTAACGTCGGACTCGATCACACCGACTGCTACGCGGATATAGGCGAGATATTCGACGCGTACCGCGCGTTCGCGCTGTCGGCGCCTTTGAGGATAGTCAACGGCGATGACGCGTATTGCCGCTGTATCGAAGGCGCGGCAACGTTCGGAAGGGGTGAAAACTGCGCTTACCGCGCGGTAAACGTCTGCTGCGGCAGAGACTTGAGCTTCGATCTCATCGTGCGCGGCAGGTATGAAACGGCGGCTCTGCTGCCCCTGCGCGGCGGACACAACGTGTATAACGCGCTCGCAGCCGTCGCCGTAGCCGACGCGCTCGGCGTTCCACCCGTCAGAGCGTGCCTTGATATGAAAGCTTTTAAGGGTGTCGACAGGAGGTTCGAGTATGTGGGCAATCTGCGCGGCGCCGAAGTGTATACCGATTACGCGCATCATCCCGACGAGATAAAGGCCTCGCTCGAAACGGCGCGCAGAATATGCCGCGGAAAAGTAATAGCGGTATTCGAGCCGCATACATATACGCGCACGGCGTCGTTTGCGGACGGCTTCGCCGCGGCGCTGTGTCTTGCCGACGAAGTGGTGCTCGCGCCGATATACGCCGCCAGGGAAAAGCCCGTGACGGGAGTATGCTCGCAATCGATCTGGCTGAAAATGAGAGAGCGTGGCAGAAACGCCGTATGCCTCCCGACGTATTGCGAAATAAACGCCTATGTGCGCTCGGGCGCCGGAGAAGGCGATCTGGTAATATATCTCGGCGCCGGCACCATAAACCGTGCCGCAGCTCAACTTTGCGTCAGTCCTTGAATTCGGTCATGTTTTTGCGGTAGAACTTGGGTAGATGCGTGTTCCGGCATCTGTCGTTATGCCGCTGTTTTATTTCCACGGTATCGTAAAACAGTTTCCACAGCCTTCTGAACGCCAGTTCCTCTTCGCCGGGGGCGGGAATATCGATATTGTCCGCAAACAGGAATCCGCCGTGTCCGTTTTCGTATACGAAGGCTTTGCCGCGCGTTTCGTCCCATATGAGAAACTTTTCTCCGCGGAGGCGGTCGGAAAAGTGCGCCGTAATCAGCTCCAGCACGTCGTGCCTTGGCGCGATAACAGCGGTTAGAGCGCCGCCCGAGTCGGAAAATCTTACGAATTCTTTCATGCGGTGAGCCTCGTTGCGCACCGCTTTTTCCATTTTCATGACGGGGGCGACCGCCTCGTGCGACAGCATCGACATGACCGCGCCGCCCTTACAAAAGCCCAGCAGCAGGAAGCGCAGCAACAGCAATTCCCGATCGGGCGCGCTCGCCCTGAACGCGGTGCGCACCGTATCGAAAGCGGCGTGGGATATTTTTTCCTTTATGCCGCGCGCAACCCGTTCGGCTTTAACGGCGTCGGTGGGAATGGTGCGCGAAGGCAGAAGAGTCGCCTCGTACGATATTCCGGCAGGGATGGAGCGACTGTATACGGCATGAAAGACGCAGCATAAAAAACCGTCGAAAGTCCCGTCGTAGATACAGATCAGCGGCGAGTCGGAATATTTCACATCTGTCCCGTTATGCATTTTTGCGCCTCCTCGGGTGTAATGACGGCGCGTATGTCGGGATCGTCGGCCTCGAACATGGAAAGCTGTCTGCCGCGTTTTACCGATACCGCCGCGGCGTCCGATATGAGAGCGGCTAAAGCGCCGCCGCGCACGTCGGCTTCGGACGGACGTTTTCCGCCGCAGGTGACAAAAAAGCGCGCGCGTTTTACCGCCGCGCCCAGACGGCGCAGACCTTCGAAGGTTATCGCGGTATGCTTTCGCGCTCTGACGATTCGCTTCGCGCTTACAACGCCTATTCCCGGAACGCGCAAAAGCGTCTCGTAAGGGGCGGTATTGATTTCGACGGGGAAAAATTCGGGGTGCGCTAACGCCCAGCCGCATTTGGGATCCACGAACCGGTCGAACTGCGGCGACGATTCGCTCAGAAGTTCGTCTGCGGTAAAGCCGTAATATCTCAGCAGCCAGTCGGCCTGATAAAGTCTGTGCTCCCTGAGAAGCGGCGGCGCAGTGTCTGGCGCCGGTAGCAGCGAATTTTCGACTACCGGCACATATGCCGAGTAAAATACGCGTTTGAGCGAAAATTTGCGGTAAAGTCCTTCGGAGAGCCGCATGATTTTCAGATCGGATTCGGGCGTCGCGCCGATAATCATCTGGGTGCTCTGTCCTGCCGGCGCAAAGCGGGCGGCCGCCGCCGGCAAACGCCGCGATCCGTATGACGAGATGCCGTCTCTTATAAGGCCCATAGGTCTCAGCACCGAGCTGCGCGATTTATCCGGAGCTAGAAGCGCGAGGCTCGATTCGGACGGAAGCTCTATATTGCAGCTCAACCTGTCGGCGTACATACCGAGCGCGCGTATCGCTTCGTCGTCCGCGCCCGGAATGGCCTTTGCATGAATGTACCCGTAAAAACGGTATTCCTCGCGCAGTATTCTCAACGCTTCGGTCATGAGCTCGACAGTGCGGGTGGGGGAGCCGACGACACCGCTTGACAGAAAGAGTCCCTCTATATAATTGCGGCGGTAAAAATTGATGGTGAGGTCGGCGATCTCGCGCGGAGTGAAAGTGGCGCGCGGCGTGTCGGACGACCGCCTGTTCACGCAGTATTTGCAATCGTAAACGCAGACGTTGGACATGAGAATTTTGAGCAGCGAAACGCATCTGCCGTCGCCTGAAAAGGTGTGGCATATACCGCACGCCGCCGCGTTGCCTATACCGTCTTTACCCGATTTTCTGTTGACGCCCGACGATGTGCAGGCGGCGTCGTACTTGGCGGCGTCGGTCAGAATTTTCAGCTTCTCGAACACGTCCATAAAAATCATTATACACCATGACGGAAAAATTTTCAATAAAACCGACGCGGAAAAATATGCAAAATTACCGTGCATGCGCATATGCACATGCGTTATATGCTGTTTTTAACGCCGCCGGTTGCTGCATTTTCCTCCGCGTCGGGCATAAAACAGGCGCAGGGATAATAGTATAAACGGTGAAATTAAATAAAAATTGCCGTAAAAGGTCAAAAAAGTATATATTTATTGCAAAAATGCTTGACGGGGGGGGGTAATATGTTATTCTTTAGACGGAAAAGACAAATCATCCGTTTAAAACTATAAAAATGCATAAATTTTAATGGAAAGACGAGCCGAAATTTACTTAGAATTTAATTCAGAAAATATGAAAAATTAGAGTAAACGCTTGACTGGAAAACGCGGTTGTGTTAGAATAATACCGGCTATATAATATTTTATTTGGAAATACTTGTCGGACAGTCGTAAAAAAACCGGATTTCAGGCGTTTAACGGAGGAAACGATATGGAGATATTGATTGTCGTGATTTGCGTGTTGCTGGCTGCGGCGCTCCTCGGACTGATAGTGTTCAAGGCGGTGGCAATGGTCAGACAGATGCGGCGGTATAAGAGCGAGCTTGAGTCGATAGAGAACAGCGATAAATATCTGCTTGATATCGTACAGGAGGGCAAGACCGTACGTATCGAATGTCAGGACGCTAACTGCGATAACGTGGAAGTGGTAGCCGCCGGCGGGGAGGATAAAGCATGAATATGGATCTGTTTTACATAATAATCAGCCTCATATTCGTATGCGAGCTGGTTGCCGCTATCGCGCTGTGGATCATTGATTCGAGAATGGATTATAAGCGTAAGAGCGCCGTAGTCCGCAAGATGGAGAGCGGCCGCGGTATGCGCGTTGAGGGAGACGACCTGTATCTCAAGGTAAGCGAAGGAAAGATAGAGATATGCGACGAGCTTCCCTCGGCTCCTGCCCCTGCCCCTGCGGAACAGGCTTTATCTGCCGATCCGGACGAAGGGCCGCTGCCGGTAGAGCGCATTGACGACAGCGCGGAATCACAGAAGATCGAGGAGCTGGAATCGCTGCTTAACAAGTACGGCGAGATCTCGGAGAACAGCGTTATTATCGAAGTCAAGCCGCAGGACAAACAGACTTTCGCCGACAAGTACGAAGCCTTGGCTCCCGAGGCGAAGAAGCTGTATGACGATTTCATGTCCTATGTGCTGGCTAAGCCCGATTGCAAAAAGCTGGAGGCGAGCAGCGCCGTCACCGTCAAATACCGCACGGATAAAGTCGTGCGCGCCGTTATCAAACGCGGCGTAGTCGTGCTTAACTTCATGCTCACCAATACCGAGCTTAACCGCTTTGTACGCGAAGCCGGAGTAAAGAGCATCAAGATCAGCCCCGTAGTGGTCAAGCTTTCAGGCGAAGACGATCTGCAGCTTGCCAGACAGACTGCCGATATAACCGTGGACAATCTCGTGAAGGAACGCGAGTACCGCAAGGAGCGCAACCGTGAACTGCGCAGACAGAGATACAACAGGGAAAAGCAGGCGGCTGCGACGAAAGACGAATAATTAAAAAAACATATATTTTGTAAGGAGATCAGTCATGAAAAAACAGTTGGAAAAACGCGGGTTTATGTATAATCTCCGTCGCGCGTTTACTATAACGGAGCTCGTTATAGTTATCGCTGTGGTGGCGGTGCTTGCAGCCGTACTTATTCCTACGTTCTCGAACGTTATTGAAAATTCGAAGCGTTCGCACGACGAGCAGTTTGTCAAGGAGATCAACGTCGCATTAAGCGCGTACAACACCAAACACGGCAAGACGCCCGAAGATTATCCCGAGCTGATGAGCGCTCTCGACGAGGCGGGGCTTTGCGATTCGTCGAACTACTTCCTTCTCGGCACCAAGCTCAAGCAGAAAGATATGTATCTTATCTGGTACAAAAACGCCAACTCGGTCGTTCTGCTTGACGGCAGCGAGTCGTCCGATTACATAATCCAGTTCACCCCGTCCATCGATATGGGCAACGCTGTCTATGTTTTCGACAAGACGGCGGCAGGCGGCACACAGATAGGCTACGCGCTTTGCACGACCGGCATGAAGGACGGCGAGTATTTCGCTCAGCTTTATAAGGACTTCTACGAAGAATCGGCAGGAAGCCTGGATACGTTCTTCGAGAAGTTCGGCAACAAGTATTCGGCCGAAAACATTCTCGGCTCGGTCAACAACGCGGCATGGGGCAACAACGTCATCGACGCGCTCAAGAACCAGAAACAGGGTTACGCGTACTCCGAGTCCACCGCCAACAGCATCAAGCAGCAGGCGGCTACCGGATCCACAGTTAATATCGGCATCACCGAGCTTCCCGAAAATCCCACTGCCGAGCAGGTAACGCAGGTGCAGCAGGAAGTCCGTTCGGCGCTTGCTACGCTGACCACGCTTGCCAACACCTCGACAGACGCCGCCGCGCTTGAAGGCACCACGATAGTGCTGGCGAGCAAAGAATCCGACGCAAACACCGCGCTCTCCGACGTAACCGTCGATATGAGCGAAGTGCAGATGACTGCTATCGGCAACGTTTACCGTAAGACATACCAAAAAGCAGAAAGCATAGATGCCGTTACCGGCAGCTTCTCCGTCAACTTCGGCGGACTTACCATTGAGAATATGCACGTCGCGCAGAACGAGCTGGTTTCCTCCGGCGCCGAATATCAGACGGAAACCGACTGTTCTTATCCGGGCGGCGCATATGTGTTCACCTACGGTCTGTTCGGTACGGTTAACGCCAAGGAAGGGACCGTAACCATTTCCAACATAAACGTCAAGGGCGTGAATATGAATCTTAACGGCGCGACCGAATCGATAGGCGGTCAGACGTATACTACGATTTCGGATATGGCAGGTATTATTGCCGGCTACACGCAGGGCAACGTGGTGTTTGAAAACATCACCATCGACGGCGCAAAGACGGCCGGCTCCAAGGGTCTGTTCTCCGGCTTTGACGGCGTTGCCGGTCTGGTGGGCAGAGCTTACGGCAAAGGCAATGCCGGTACGGCAGAAGGCACGGTCACCATACGCAACTGCGATATTTCCAACATGGTCATAAAAGGACAGCGCCGCGCAGCAGGCTTTGTTGCCTACGCAGACAGACAAGCGAATGTCGTAATCGAGGACAGCACGCTGACCAACGTCGATATCAGCTGCGTGCGTACCGATAAAAGACCAGGCACCTTCAGCGGAGCTATCGGCCATTTCGGCACCCAACTGGTACAGGGGAAAAACACGACGTGCGTATTCGACGGCGTAGTGCTTACCGACGTTACTACCGAAATTTCTTATAACGACGCAGAGGGAAACGTTTATACGTTCCCCAATGCTGACGCATCGAATTCTCTTAGCGCTTCCAAGTTCTACTATGCCAAAGTTGGCGACTCGTATATCAGTATAATCATGCCTGACTCAAATCTGCTCGACAACGAGGCTTCCGACGGCAGCGATAAAGTTATTCAGGGTGACGGTCTCAAGATTGTTGCAAACGGAGTAACTTACAACGTTACCTCGCTTACAAAGGGCGTTGCGGCGGTATTGGAGCAGCAGGCTTAGTACAAAACGTTAAAGCGCAGTCCTCGCGGCGAGGACTGCGCATTTAAGGAAAAACTTATAAAAATCCAAGGAGTAAAAAAATGACAAAAAGACTTAAAAAAGCCTTTACGATCACCGAGCTCGTTATAGTGATCGCAGTTATAGGAATACTTGTAGCGGTACTTATTCCCACCTTTTCAAACGTTATCTCGAGCGCGAAACAGAGCGCCGCTCTGCAGACCTGCTCCAACGCGCTTAAAGATTATCAGATTATTGCTCAGTCGGACGACGATCCCGACAACGACGATATGCTCGGCATGGTTTTTGTGTCCGACAGCCACGCTTTCGTTTGCATAAACAGCTCGCTTCACTTCCTCGGCAAGCTCAATGAGCTGGATAAGGCGACCGGCACCGATCTTAAGTTCACGTCGGTTCCTGCTATCTCCGGCTTTGTCTTCTCGGGAGTTGCGGAAAATACCGGATATACGTCCCTTACAATGACGTTCTTGACGACCGATGGCACACCGGTAGGCGAGCCTGCCGTAATCGCCAAGGCGGAGCTTGACGAAGATGCGGCAACCGAAACCGCCGCCAAGAAACTCGCCGAAAATATCTACTTCTACACGATAGAGGTGAACGGCTCGGATTACTGCGGTTATTTCACCGTCGAGCAGCCCGCTTCGTCCTCTTCGGACACCGGCCGCTTCTATACTCAGGGCGCCAACTACTCGCACTATCAGG
>CASFJH010000044.1 GCA_949294845.1 uncultured Bacillota bacterium
ATAAACTTCTGACGTCAGAAAATGCGGAAGCGCATTGCATCCGCATTTTTAATTTAAAGTATAACTGCCGCACGGCTTTACGCTGCGCGCGCTTTTTTTACCGACAGCAGCGACTTTCTGACATCGCCGTTATATATGATCTTTTATGCCGCCGCACGGCCTTTTGCCCGTGTAACGCTTTTTACCGCCTGCCGCACGGGCGGCGCAATCAGTAAAGGCTGCCGTAAGCGGCGCAGGCGCGATAGTCGGCGCCCTCTTCGTCCCTGGTGCCGAAAGCCGCCCAGCAATGCGGTCTGAAGGGTTTGCCCTGAACGTTGTGCATGGATACGGGTATGCGGAGCATGGAAGCCAGTGTGATCAGATCGGCGCCGATATGCCCGTATACGAACGCGCCGTGGTTTGCGCCCCAGTTTGTCATAACCGAGTAAACGTCGGCAAACGGCCCTTCGCCGCCCACACGCGGAGCGAACCAGGTGCTGGGCCATGTGGGATCGGTGCGGTCGAGCAGCTTTTTATTGACGCTGTCGGGCAAATCGACCGTCCAGCCTTCGGCTATCTGCATTACAGGGCCGAGCTTGTCGATCAGGTTGAGCCTGATAAGTGTAACGGGCATCTCTCCGTGCGTTGAGAACTGGCTGGAAAATCCGCCGCCGCGGAAGTACGGTCTGTTGGCGGGCGCCCACCGCGTAGCCTTTAGCATGGCGTTTATATCGGCGTCGGTGACGTCCCACCATTTTTTCATAACGCTGTTTTTGCCGTCCTTGCACGCGCCCGTTCCGTCCAACGCCGCCGCGCCCGAATTGATCAGATGAATAAATCCGCCTGCCGCCCTGCCCTCCGGAACGTAACCGGTGACGCGCTTTACGGCTTCGGGCGACCAGTAGGTGCGCACGTCGGCGAAAACGGCGCTGGTCTGCGTCAAAAGCTTTGCGAACAGCATGGCGATGCCGTTAAGCCCGTCGTTTTCGGTTGCAAGGATTTTCTGTTCTCTCTTGCCGTTCCAGTCAAACGAGCTGGACAGCAAAGACTCGCAGAAATCGGCGTTGGGATAGAAATCCGTCCACTGCCTCTGACCCTGAAATCCGGCAAGCGCCGCATTGCGGCCGAGCGATTCCTCGGGAAATCCCATCTCCTTAAGCTTGGGATTGCCATACATTATGTCGCTTATGATAAGCGTCATCTTTACCGTGAACTCCCACTGCTTTTCCTTTTCGGCGTCGCTGAAAGCGGGATCGTTCTTCTCGTCTCCGGCAGGGCAGTTGGCCTTTACCCATCCGAGAGCCTTTTCGTATTCGTCATGGTCGTAGATGCCCTTTTCCATGCGGCGTATGATTTCCACCATATCCACCCACTCGGCTCTCAGCCCGAGGTATTTCTGCATGAAGTTGGCGTCGCAGCAGCTTCCGGCAATGCCCATGGCAACGCCGCCGATATTGACGTAAGCCTTATTGCGCATCTGTCCCACCGCAACGGCGCAGCGCGCGAAAGACAGAATCTTCTCTTCCACGTCGGGCGTTATGCCGCTCATATTCACGTCGCATACGTCGCGCCCGTAGATGGCGAACGCCGGCAATCCGTGCTGCGCGTGAGCTGCCATGACCGCGGCGAGATAAACCGCGCCGGGGCGCTCGGTGCCGTTGAATCCCCATACCGCTTTAACAGTGAGCGGATTGAGATCCATCGTTTCGCTTCCGTAGCACCAGCACGGCGTGACGGACAGCGTCGCCACCACGTTTTCGCGCGAAAATTTTTCTTCGGCAGCCGCCGCTTCGGCGCCTCCGCCTATAGTGGTATCCGCGATGACGCATTCCACTTTCGTGCCGTCGGTGTAACGGCAGTTTTTTTCTATCAGCTCCTTGGCGGCGCGCGCCATTCCCATCGTCTGTTCTTCCAGCCCCTCGCGTATCCCGAGGCACCTTCCGTCAATAACGGGCCTTATACCGATTTTGGGTTTCATTTTCCTTTTCGCTCCTTATTTTAAGCTTTTTTTATCGCGCGTTGCACGCCGAACGTCAGTTGCGCCACCCTTCCGCGTCGAAGGCAACGCGGTTTTTTATCGCGCGCTGCTCGCTTAAACGTCCGACATGAAACGTTTCATATCGATATTATAACGCCGCTCGGGGCGATTGTCAATAGTTTTGGAAAAATACCGGAAATTTTTTGCGCGCGCTTTTTTGCCTTTGACACCGCGTTTTTCCGTTTTGTCTGCCGGTACGCAGTGTTCGGCATTTCCACGTCTCTTTGCCCGTTTTTGCCTTTGACGCCGCGTTTTTCCGCTTTGTCTGCCGCGCTCCTTTTTTCTTTTTGCCCGAATTTTATTGCGCGGCGGCCGGCATTATGGTATACTTTAACCATGACGACGATAAAGGACATCGTAAAGCGCACCGGTCTGTCGCTCGGCACCGTGTCGAAATTCCTCAACGGTATGCCCGTTCGCGCCGACAATCGCGCCAAAATCGAAGCCGCCGTAAAGGAACTGGGATATAGCTACAACGACATGGGGCGCAGCCTTAAGACTAAACGCTCGGGGCTGATAGGCATACTGATCCCCTCGCTTAACGAGGCGTTCTCGGCTGAGATAATTACCCGTGCGGAGGAAGTTTTACGGCGCGAAAATTACGCCGCACTCGTTTCGGACGCGATGTTCTCGACCGAGATCGAACGGGAATACCTCGAGCTTTTCGTGCGCAAGCGCGCCGACGGCGTTATCGCGGTTCCCGTTTCGCACGACGCCGCCGCCTATTCGCGGCTGCGCGAAGCCGGTATTCCGCTCGTGTTTATCGACAAGGATCCGGGAGGCGCCGACGCTTTTCTGCTCGACAACGAGCCGGTGTGCCGCGACGTAGCCGTAAGAATATGCGCGGCAGGCCACCGCCGTATAGGCATTCTGTGCGGCAACGAAGGGCTGCAATCGGCGGACGAGCGGCTTAAGGGATTTATCGAGGGATTGAAACAATGCGGCGTAAAGCCCGACGCCCGATTGATAAAACGCGGCGACTATACCGTTGACGGCGAGGCGCGGCGCATGGTGGACGAGCTGCTCGCAGAACGCCCGGACGCAGTATTCGCGTCAAATTACTACTTTACGCTAACTCTCATATCGGCGGTCAACGAAAAAGCCGTGCCTCTGAGCAGCCTGTCTTACGTCGGCTTCGACAATCTCGGCTTTACCAGTCTGGTGCGCCCCGTCCCGTACCTGGTCACCCAGCCCATGTCGGAATACGGCAGACTTGCGGCGGAAAAGCTGCTCGCCAGAATACGCGGAGACTGTTCTCCTCCCGCCGCCGTCAGACTCGCCGCATCGATATGCGCCGGCGAAACGCTGCTTCGGCGCCCCGTGTAAATCTCACGCTCTGCCGCTCCGACGCGGAAGCCGCGCGTAAAACCGCAATAAAAAACCGTCCCGACAAGCCGCTTCCTCGTGTCGGCTTCATCCGAACGGTTTTTTCTTTTTGTCCCCGCGTTCTCCTCACCAGTTATGGAGCGCGGCGTTATATCTGCTTTGCCGCGACCGTTAGAGAGCGCGCCGGTATATCTGCTTTTGCCTGTTAGAGAGCGCGCCGGTATATCTGCTTTTGCCGCGACCGCAATACACACCAGTGACGGAGCGCACCGCCGTTTTCATCCGTGACGGAGCGCACGTTCTATTTTTCCGCCGCGCCCTCTATGACGACAAGCTGGGGTCGGTTGTTAAACCTCGGCACAATATTGCTCGAGCCGAGTCCGCCGGAGACGATCATGGTCGTTTTGCCCGAAACGAAGCGGCCGACGTCGTAATGCGGACGGAATCCCTCGCCGGGGGTTATGACGGCGCCCACTAACGGAAGGCGCACCTGGCCCGCGTGCGCGTGTCCCGACAGCACCAGGTCGACGTCGAGGTAATCTGAAAACATTTCCGGTCTGTGCGAAAGCAGCAGTTTGTAGCCGTCGCCTCCGGTGAGGGTGCCGAGCGTTATGGCGGCGGCTTTACGTCTGCCGCGCGGACCTTTTGCCGCAGTGTGCGACATGGGGTCGGACAAGCCTATCAGTCTTATCTCGTCGCCGTTGCGCCTGAGAGTAACGTACTCGTTGTCAAGCACCTTCACGCCGCGCTTACGAAGCTGCCCGTAAAAATCCTCGCGGAAGGAAAGTATACATTCGTGATTGCCGTTAACGTAATACACCGGGCAGACGCGCACGGCCTTTTCAACAAGCTCGAGCGCGGCTGAAACGTACTCGTTATGGATGAGATCGCCGGTTATTGCGATAATATCGGGACGTTCGTTTTCGATAAGCGAAATCAGTTTTCGCTGCCCTTTGCCGAAGCGATGGTTATGCAGGTCGGAAATGTGGACTATCTTAAATCCCGCAAAGCCCTCGGGCATACGCACTTTTTCCCTTACGACGCGTATGGCGTTGCTCTGATACCAGAAGTAGAACAGCACAAGCGCCGCGATGCACGCCGCCGCGAAAAGAATTATGCTCAGTTTGACGTAAAAAGACATAGTGCGATACCCTTAAGCCGGAAGGCGGAAAGATTACACGCCTCCGACGAGTTTATTGATCTTTTCCACAAAGCCGGCCGGATCGTCGAGCTTGAATCCTTCTATAAGCATAGCCTCTTCGTAAAGGACTTCGCTCATCTCGTCGAATTGGGGAGTTCCGGCCGCCGCCTTGAGTCTGGCGAAAACCGCATGATCGGGGTTAAGCTCGAGCACCTTTTCGGCGTGCAGTCCGCCGCCGCGGTTGCCCGGCATGGCGTTGAACACTCTCTCCATCTCGAACGAGATCTCGCCGCCGGCGACGAGACATACGGCATGATTCTTAAGGCCGACGTTAAGGCGCACGTCGCTGACCTTATCGCCGAGCGCTTTTTTAACCGCTTCGGTGACCGACTTGTTCTCCTCCGCGGCGGTTTTTTCGCGTTCGGTTTCCTCTTCGCTCTTGACGACGCCGTCCTTTGCCGATACGCTCCTGAACTTCTTTCCGTCGTATTCGGACAGCGTTTTAAGCACGAATTCGTCTATGCTGTCGGCGAGATAAAGCACCTCGTAGCCTTTGGCCTTTACCGCCTCGGTCGTGGGCAGCCGGTCTATCCTGGCGACGTCCTCGCCGCACGCATAGTATATGAACTCCTGACCTTCTTTCATACGCGAAACGTATTCGGACAGCAGACAGAGCTTTTTCTCGTAGGACGAATAGAACAGCACTATATCCTTCAGTTGCTCCTTTTTCGCGCCGAATTTGTCGTAAATGCCGAACTTGACGGACGCGCCGTATTCGCCGAACATCTTTTCGTACCCTTCGCGGTCGTTTTTAAGGAACTTCTTGAACTCGGAGACGATCTTTTTTTCGAGCGATTCTGCGATGACTTTGAGCTGTCTGTCCTGCTGAAGCACTTCGCGCGAAATGTTAAGCGACAGATCGGGCGAGTCGACGACGCCCTTTATAAACCCGAAATAATCGGGCAGAAGGTCGGCGCAGCTGTCCATAATGAGCACGCCTGCGCTGTACAGCTTAAGTCCGCGCTTGTATTCCTTGGTATAGTAATCGTAAGGCGCGTGAGCAGGAACGAACAGCAGCGCCTTGTAATTGACTCCGCCCTCTATGTCCGCCTTGATTATATATGCCGGATCGCTGTAATCGTTGAATTTCTGCTTGTAAAAATCCTCGTACTCTTTCTTTTTAACCTTCGCTTTTGGGCGCGCCCACAGCGGCACCATGCTGTTGAGCGTCTCCAGCTCGGTGTACGAAACGTACTTGTCGCTTCCCTCTTCCTTTTTTGACTTGGTGACGAGCGTCTTTATCGGATAACGGATATAGTCGGAATACTTTACGACTGTCTCGCGCAGCTTGTATTCGGACAGAAAATCACCCGGTCTGAAATCGTCGGTATCCTCTTTAAGATGCAGCACGACTGCCGTTCCGCTCTGTCCGCCGTCTGAAGGCGCTTCGGTTATTTCGTAGCCTTCGGGTCCCGTGCTTACCCATGTGTATGTCTTGTCGCCGCCGTAAGGGCTGGTTACCACCGTCACCTTGTCGGCAACCATGAACGCCGAATAAAATCCGACGCCGAACTGGCCTATCATCTGCTCGTCCAGCTTGTTTTCCTCCTTGAACTTTCCCGTTCCCGACGCCGCTATCGTGCCGAGATTGTTTTCCAGCTCCTCGCGCGTCATGCCTATTCCGTTGTCCTTTACCGTAAGCGAGCGCGTCGGCTTGTCGACGATCAGCTCTATCTCGAAATCGCGGCTCGCCGCCGAATCGGTCAGCGATACGAAATGCAGCTTGTCCAACGCGTCCGACGCGTTGGAAATGAGCTCGCGCAGGAAAATTTCCCTGTTGGTGTAAATGGAATTGATCATCAGATCGAGAATACGTTTGCTTTCCGTTTTAAACTGTTGCATTTTTATACCTCCGCAGGGCAATATCGCCCCGAAAATTTACCTTTGTCTCTCCGCTCGCGCAGCCTACCGAATTTATGCTTTACGGCCGCCATGCTTAATACCGCCGCTTCGGTCGGAAACCGCCTGTTCGCTTAAAACGCCCGTTCGCTCTTACCGCCGAGGTATGCCTCTGCGTGCCGGAAGCTTCAAGCGTTGCGCAGCTCCTCGATTTTACCGAGCTTGCCGAGCGCAGCTTTATACCCTTCCTCTATCATTTCGTCATAGCCGGCTTTGTCCGTTGACTTGAACCGCGCCGTATCGGGCGCAATGAGCACGTCGGTATTGGCGAAGCCTTTCAGAGAAGAATTAGCCAGAGCTATCGACAGAGAGGCTTTTACAACCGGCACGAGTCCCAGCTCCTTAGTTCCGCCGCCGCGCGCCGAATTGATGTCAACGGTGACAACCTTGTCCGCGCCGAGCATTCTGCACACGTCCGAAGGAATGTTGTTGAGAAGCCCCCCGTCCACGAGATGCTGCTCGCCTCTTACCACCGGCCGGAATATGGCCGGAACGGCCGCCGACGCGGAAACGGCTATGCCCACCGGACCGCTGTCGATAACGACTTCGCGCGCCTCGACCAGATCCACCGCCACGCACGCGAACTTTGTGGGAAACTTTTCGATATCCGCGTCACCCACTATATCGGTGACTATGCGCCCTATATTAGCCGCGTCGTTGGGCGCGAAAATAGGGCCGCTGTGCACGCGTTTCATTTCGAGCGCGGCGCCGTAACGCTCCATTTCCGAGCTTTTGACGCCGGCGGCGTACAGCGCGCCTATAATGGCGCCTGCCGACACGCCTACTATCAGATCGAACTTGATTCCGGCTTCCTCGAACGCACGCACCGCACCTATATGGGCAAAGCCGCGTGCGCCGCCGCCCGACAGGCAAAGTCCTATTTTTACGTCTCTTTTTTTCCGGCCGAAAAATCTCATTTTTCTTTCCTTTCCTTTTCCGCGCAATCCTCGTCGCTCTCTGCCGCGCAGTCCGCATTATCCTCGAAAAGCTTATCGCGCTTAAGAGCGGGCAGACGCGGCGCTACGATGAGCGCGACCGCTGCCGAAACTCCCGTCTGCAGCAAAGTAGCGGGCATAGTGAGAGCGCCTGCATACACCGCCGCTTTAAAACCGTAATCCGAAAAGCCGGCGGCTCCGCCGAGCACCAGCGCGAAATCGGTAAGCGCATAGCCGACCGTAACCCATACGGCCGAAACGGCGAACGCCGCCAGACATCTGAGCGCCGACGCGCGGTCGCTCTGTGATCTGAAGCAGATCAGTCCGCACAAAATACCTTCCGCCGCCTTTACCGCGGCGGTAAACGGAGCGTAAACGATATAGCCGGTCGCAAGATCGGCGGCCGCCGGACCGAGGCCTCCGACGACTGCGCCGCCGACGGGTCCGAGAATGACAGACGCAATCATGACGACCGCGTCGCCGAAATTTATATAACCTATGCCGTAAGGAATCCTTATAAGCGCCGTCGCCGCCGCCGCAAACGCGGTAAACAGCGCCAGCATTACAAAATAAAGCGTCTTATATTGTTTCGCCGCTTTTACGTTCATTCAGCCGTGACGCCTCCGGTTTCCGTTACTCGGAAACCAGCTTTACGGTAACCTTGCCGCTGACTTCCGCGTAAGGCTTGACGGTGACCGAATACGTCCCGAGCGTCTTGATAGGATCGGCAAGCACTATCTTTTTCTTGTCGAGCGTTATGCCCTGTTCGGCAAGCGCGTCGGATATGGCCTGCGTATTGAGCGCGCCGAAAAGCTTGCCGTTTTCGCCGGCGCGTATTTTCACCGTCAGCGTAACGTTCTTAAGCCGCTCGACAAGCGCTTCGGCTTCGGCTTTCTCCACCTGACGGCGGTGTTCCTCGGCCTCTTTCTTTATTCTTATACTGTTAACGGCCGCTGCCGTTGCCTCTGTCGCAAGATTGTTTTTGAAAAGATAGTTGCGCGCGTAGCCGTCGCTGACGTTTACGACGTCGCCCTTCTTCCCCTGTCCTTTTACGTCGGCTTGCAGAATAACTTTCATATGGACCTCCGATTATCGGATATTATACTACCGATGGCGCCGATTGTCAAGAAAACTCATGCCGCGCGGTCTTTTTTACGCGCTTTCCCCTCGCCCAGTCCGTATCTGCGGCGAAGGCGCTCGAATTTGCCCATGAACGGCGCTCCAAGTACGATTATGAATATTAAGGTCGATACCGCAAGCACCGTAGACGACGGTATGCCTGCCGCCGCAACCGCCAGATATGCGCGGAAAGTGGCGGCTTCGCCCAGACTGAACAGCGTCCATATGTCGGTCAGAGCGCCGTAAACGTATGCCGACACAACGCCCCATACCGCCAGCACCGGCACTTTCGCCACAGGTCTCAACAGTCCGGCGCCCAGTCCCGTCAGTCCCATGCCGAGCATCTGAAACGGAGTCCACGGTCCCTGCCCGAACAGAAAGTTTGAAATGAGCATGGACAGCGCGCCGCATAAAAATCCGCTGCCGCAGCCGAAATACGCGCCGCAAAGTATAACCACCGCCGCAACGGGCTTGAACGACGGCGCGAAGAAAAACGCCGCTCTCCCCGCGGTCGCCGCCGCCGTCATGACCGCAACGGCGACTATACGCGCCTCGTCGGAGGGAACGTTCTCGTTGAGCAGGAAAAACGCGACCAGCGCAAGCGCCGCCACCGCCGCCGCGGCGGCTACCGCGCTCAACCGCGCGTAAAGCGGTGCGAAAGCGACTGCTACAGCCGCCCCGATCGCCGTCACGGCAACAATCAGTCTTAAAACTCGCCCTTCATTCATCTAGCGCCGCCTCAATCGGTCTTGCCGACTCCTCATTTGCTTCCGCAGCCGCTGCTTCCGCGGCCGCCCTTACGCGCACCGCCGACGCCAGTCTTTCGGCCGAGGCCTCTCTGCCGCCGGCAGCCGACGAAATGCGCGCCGCGTCGGTGGTGAACCATTTGTTGGCGCAGAAAAACCCGTTAACGTCTGACGGCGGCGTTATTCTGCCGTCGAATACAAAGGAGACGTAATCGGCGTAATCGGCGGCGAAATCGACGTCGTGAGTGGCGGTTATTACGGTAATGCCGTCACGGGTAAGCTCCCGAATCGCCCTGCCTACGCGAGCGGCGCTCTCCCTGTCCAGCCCCTTTGACGGCTCGTCCAGCAGCAGAATACGCGGCTTTGCCGCCAGCGCTTTCGCCATTGCGGCAAGCTGCAGCTCGCCGCCCGACAGATCGTAAGGGTGCCGTCCGCACAGAGCTTCTATGCCCGTCATGCCGATAGCGGCGGCAACGTCGCCGCCCGACGCTTCGAGATCCTTGCCCACGGTCGTTTCGGTAAACATAAAACGCGGATTCTGACTCACTGCCGAAACCGTGCCGTACAGTCTGCCGCCGGCATAATCGCTTAACGGCTTGCCGAGCACGCGCACTTTGCCCGAGTACGGCTTTCTTATGCCGCCGATTACGCCGAGCAGCGTGGTCTTGCCCGAGCCTACCGCGCCGAGCAGACAGTAATGTCCGCCCGCAAAGAACTCCGCCGTCGCTCCGTTTATAACGTCGGGCGAGGTCTTGGAAAACGCGAAGCGCACGTCCCTGAGACTGACCGCCGGCTTCTCTTTACCGCGCGCGCCGATACTGCATCCGCGCGCTTTGACGGCGTTTTGCCAAGCTCCGGCCGCGCAAGCCTTTGCCGCTCTTTCCGCAGCCGCGCAAGCCGGCGTTCCGAGAAAATCCCTTACCGAAAGGGGCGCGGGAGCCGTTCCTCCGGCGGCGTAATATATCCGCGCCGCAGTCGGCAGATAGCCTCCGTCGGGCGCGCGGTCGGGACGGCCGTAATAGACGAGCTTTCCGTCGGACAGCAGCGCCAGCTTGTCGGCAAAATCCAGCGCGTCGCCGCGGTGCGACGTCATTATGACGGTAAGTCCGTTGCCGTTAAGCCGCCTCAGCGCGTCGATCAGTCCGGCGGCCGCCGCCGGATCGAGCTGCGCCGTCGGCTCGTCGAGCAGTATGACGTCGGGGCGCATTGCCAGAACGCCTCCGAGCTGAACGAGTTTTTTCTCGCCGCCCGACAGCGTGGAAACGCCG
This sequence comes from uncultured Bacillota bacterium, assembly GCA_949294845.1. Classification (GTDB taxonomy): domain Bacteria; phylum Bacillota; class Clostridia; order Christensenellales; family Pumilibacteraceae; genus HGM11386. The sequence continues at coordinate 10,512 of CASFJH010000044.1, forward strand.
CGATCCCACAGTCTGCCAAGCCCCAGCCGGGCGCACGTCTCCGCGAGCGCCGCCGCGGTCTCCGCCTCCGACAGCCCGAGATTGCATACGCCGAACGCCACATCGTCCGACACAGTCGAAGCAACCGGCAGGGTGCGCTGCGTTACATAGCCTATCGCCGCGCTCTCTCTCGGCGTAAGCGCTGACGTTTCCTTTCCGCGGTAGCGGACGCTTCCCATGCGTGTTCCGTAAGGCGCCGTCTCGTTCTTGATACAGCTTAAAAGCGTGGATTTTCCGCTTCCAGAGCGGCCGGCAAGCACGACGAACTCGCCGGCGTTTACCGACAGCGTTATTCCGCCGAGCGCAGGCGGACAGTCGGGATATGAAAAATTCAGATTTTCGATTTCGATAATCGCCATTTGAGTTTACCGTATGCGCCGGTTGCCGCCGGCAGAAAACACAGCGCGCCGAAAGCGACGGCCGATACTATATCCGCCGCGCCGTAAGGCATCGTAAATACCGGATAATAAAAATACGCCCCCGAAAAGACGCGCGCGGCGGCGGTTACGGCAAAAGCGACCGCCGCAACGGTAAAAAATACCGTTCCGCCCTTTGCCGCCCCGTAATCGGTGCGCGGCCGCAGTCCGAACCCTCTTGCGCGCAGCTGCGCGGCAGTCTCGACGGAATCCTCCAGCGCGCACCCGACTGCTGCGTCGAGCGTTTTCAGTCCGTGCCGCAGATTGCGTTTTTCGCCCAGCATGGCGCGCGCGTCGCTTATCTCGCGTATGTCGGAGCGCAACGCCGGCTCGCAGCCAAGCGCGATGCGCAGCGTAAGCGCCGTCTTGGGCATCGCCCTTCCTGCCGCCGCCGCAAAATTCTCTCCGGTCATAACGCTTCTGAACGCGTAAAACCACATTATTACCGCAGCGAATACACTACCGGCGGCCGCGCCGTAGTAAAACGCCTCGGCGGTAACCGGATTGGAAAAAAGGTAAAAAAGCACCGTTACGCCCAGATGATTGACCATCGGATTGACCAGCGCGGCAATCACCGCCGCCGGCAGGCAGAAAGCGATTGCGAAAACCGCCGCTTTTCTGCCGCGGAAAACGCAGCCGGCGCACACCGCGCCTGTAAGCGACAGCGCGGCAAACTCGGGGCGGGTAACGGTTACGGACAGTCCCGTTACCGCAACCAGATACGCGATTACGAACCACGCTCTGTAACCGCGTAATGTTCTGTCAGTATTCACCGGCCGCGCCTATGGTATAGCTGAACAGCACTTCGTCGCCGTCTTTGAGCGTCACCTGATCGATCGAAAGCCATGTTTCGCCGTCTTTCGGCGTTTCGCCGTTTACGGTAAACGTCCAGCCGCCCCAGTACCCCGACGTAGTTGCCGTATCGGAAATGTTTGCGATAGCCGAAACGTATTTTCCGCCGGTAAATCCGTCGGACGACACGACAGCTATGCCGCGGTCCTTAGCTATGCGCAAAAGAAAGCCGTAAAGATTTTCGCCTTCGTCGGCGCCGAACGTCTCCCTTTTTATTATGTATCCGTCGTCTGGTACGAGCGTCTTGTACGCTTCAGCCACGGCGTCGGGCGTCTGCACCAGCGAAATACATTCTACTGTCAATCCGACCGAAAGCGCCTTTTCTCCGTCGGTCTTGTCGTCCGTACAGCCGGCAAATACCGCCAGAACGAAACAAACGGCCAGCGCGATTGCCGCAAAAGTACGCTTCTTCATAAAAAACCTCCTGTCTTGTGCGCGGAGGTTTTATTTGCTACCGAAAAGCGGAAGCCGTCAAGGCTTCTCTTCTCTCCGGCCCGCTCCCTCCGAGCTGCCTGCGTTCGCCGTAAGGGCAGGTCTCCCGGCTCGGGCGCCGCGTATCCGGCTGCAAGCCGTTACGCCGAAGCCGCGCCTTCCCGTCTTAAAACAGTGGCTTATTGCGGTCTCCTTTGCGCCCTTACGGTAGCGGGGGCTGCCGCGGTATCGCACCGCGTTCCCTTTTAAAAGCCCGCGTCTCACGACGAGGACACCCGTACGGTTTACTGTTGTGCTGAGATTATAGCATATATTTTGCAAAAACTCAACAAAATCGCTCCGCTTTAATCCCCCTTTCGCCAATTTTTCCTTTCCGTGCGCAATCTGTCTTGCTGTATTTTTGCAGCTGTCCCTCGTCCTCCTGCCGCGTTGTCTTTTTTTGCAGCTGTCCCTCGTCCCCTGTCGCGCTGTCTTTTTTGCAGCTGCTCCTCGTCCTCCTGCCGCGCTGTCTTTTTTGCAGCTGTCCCTCGTCCTCCTGCCGCGCTGTCCTTTTTTTGCCGCCGTGCCTCGCTTTCCCTGCCGCGTTTGCTTTTTGCGGTTGCGCCGCAGCGGGGGTGCGGTCGGGCTCTTACATAAAAAGTAATTGGACAAACCCGTTATTTTGCGGTATAATAAACGCGGAGGTTAAAATTATGGCTTCACAATTCAACGAAGCGGTGTATGCCGCCGTCAGGAACATTCCCTACGGGCGTGTGGCGGCATACGGGACTATAGCTAAATGCGTAGGCCATCCGCGCGGCGCCCGACAGGTGGGGCGCGCGCTGCATTTCAATCCCGATCCGGAACATACTCCGTGCTACAGAGTCGTTTTTGCCGACGGCTCGCTCTCTCCCGCTTTCGCTTTCGGCGGAGAGAACGCCCAACGCGCGCTGCTTGAGCGCGAAGGCGTAAAATTTACCGAGGACGGCAAAGTAAAACGCGAGTTTTTTGTCTGATCTGCGTTTTGGCTCTTGCGATGATACTTGTTACTCCGCCGCAACGCTTTGACTTTTGCGATGATACTTGTTACTCCGCCGCAATACTTTGGTCTTGCAACGATACCGGTTACTCCGCCGCAATACTTTGGCTCTTGCGATGATATCGGTCACGCCGCCGCAACGCTTTGACTCTTGCCTCCATGTCGGCGCGGCGTAATCGGGATTGTATATAAAAATCGGCAGCGTTAAAAAAGAAAAAAGCCGGCCGTCCGGTCGGTTTTTTCTTTTTCGTCTGCAGTCGGTTTATCTTTGTATGCGACCGCTGCCGTCGGTTTATCGTTGTACGCGGCCGCTGCCGTCTGTTTATCGTTGTACGCGGCCGCTGCCGTCGCCCTCGGCGAGTTTCTTGACTTCGTCCACGGTTACCATATTGAAGTCGCCTTCCACCGAATGTTTGAGACAGCTTGCGGCTACCGCGAACTCCAGCGCTTCCCGTGCGGCGTAGCCGTTGCCCAGCGCGTAAATGAGGCCGGCGCCGAAGCTGTCGCCGCCGCCCACGCGGTCGACGATGTGCACGGCGTACTTTTTGGAAAAATAATATTCCTTGCCGTCGTAAAGCATTGCCGCCCAGTTATTATCGAACGCCGAAACACTCTCCCTGAGGGTTATGGCGACCTTGTCGAACCCGTAAGTTTCGGCAAGCTTGCGCGCCACGCTCTTGTAGCCTTCACGATCGAGCTTTCCGCCGCGCACGTCGCTGTTGTCCGCACTGATCCCGAACACGTCCGCCGCGTCCTCTTCGTTGGCGATGCAAACGTCGACGTACTTTACCAGCTCGGTCATGGTCTTTTTCGCTTCCGCCCTGCTCCACAGATTTTTGCGGTAGTTGAGGTCGCACGATACCGTAAGCCCCTTGGCTTTGGCAGCTTTGACCGCGTCGAGACATATATCCGCCGCCTTGGCGCTGATAGCCGGCGTTATGCCGGTAAAGTGGAACCAGTCGGCTCCGGTAAAGATGCCGTTCCAGTCAAAATCGCTCTTATCCGCCTCGGCTATAGCGGAGCCGGCTCTGTCGTAAACGACTTTGCTCGGGCGCTGGCTCGCTCCCTTTTCCAGAAAGTATATGCCCACGCGCTTGCCGCCGCGCACTATGCGGTCGGTATTCACGCCGAACCTGCGCAGCGAATTGACCGCCGCCTGTCCTATGGGGTTGTCGGGCAGCTTGGTTACGAAGGACGCGTCCTCGCCGAACTGCGCCAGACTTACGGCAACGTTTGCCTCGCCGCCGCCGTATGTGGCGCCGAATCTGTCTGCCTGAATAAACCTGCGGTATCCTTCGGGCGCGAGTCTCAACATTATTTCTCCGAACGTAATTACTTTCATAAATTTCTCCCGTTGCTTTTATTTATTTGCCGGCGCCGCTTCCGATCGGCGTTTGCGCTATTATTTTAACCGCTTCGGCGGTCTTTGCCGTCATTTCCTCGCGGCTGCCCTTGAGCATCCAGCTCCCGCCGATTGCGAATATTCTGCTTTCTGCGGCGAACTCCGCCAGATTGGACGCGTCCACCCCTCCCGTAGGCAGAAACCGCACTGCGGGGAAAGCCGCGCCTATCGCCTTTATCGCCTTAAGTCCGCCGTATACCGACGCCGGAAAGAATTTGACTATGCTTATCCCCTCTTCAAGCGCCGCCATTATCTCGGTAGGCGTCGCGCAGCCCGGCAGGTAAGGCACTCCGGCCTTGCGGCACTCAGCCGCCACCGACCGCGACAGGCCCGGGCTGACTATGAACTGCGCCCCTGCCGCAACGGCCTGACGGCACTGCTCCGCGTTTATCACCGTGCCCGCGCCTATCAGCATATCGGGGTGATTCCTGCGGCCGGCGCGTATCGCCTCGGCGGCGCACGCCGTGCGGAACGTTACTTCCGCTACCGGCAGCCCGCCTTCGGTCAGCGCCATAAGTATCTCCTCCGCACGTTCGGCGGTCTCCGCTACAGCCACGGGAACAAGCCGCAACTTTTCTATCCTTTCCATCACGTTCATAACAGCTTCTCCTTTTTTAAGCAGATAATTACTATTTATCGGGCGGCCGCCAAAAATATGCCGCGTTTTGCTTGCGTTACCGGATACCGTATGTTATAATACATGTGTAACCGGTTACACAGCTTACTTTTATCATTATAGCACTAAAAACGGCGGTTGTCAACAAATGCGACCGGTCAAAATGCAACCGATACGGAGGAGCAAATGACAATATACGACATAGCGGCAAAAGCAGGCGTTTCCACCGCGACCGTATCGCGGTATCTCAACGGAAAGGGTTACGTCGGCAAAGCGAGCGCCGAGCGCATAGCCGCGGTAGTGAAAGAATACGGCTACAAGCCGAGCGGAATAGCCAAAATGCTGTCCAGTGGAGAAAAGCTGCGCCTTATAGGCGTCGTATGCCGCGACGTGGAGGATCCGTATTATTCGAGAGCCGTTTCGATAATAGAGCGGCGGCTGAGGGAAAAAGGCTACGAAATACTGCTCGGCTGCGCAGGCGAAACCGCCGAAGAAAAAAAAGCCGCCGTCGCGACGCTCATAGGAAAGAGCGCGGAGGCGGTAATTTTTATAGGATCGGTATTTATGGACGGCGGGGGCGAGCTTATAAGGGAAACGGCCGTCCGCCTGCCCTGCTTCGTGATAAACGCCGACGTCCGCGGCGATAACGTTTACTGCGCGTACTGCGACGACTGCGAGGCCGTAAAGCAGTGCGTCGGTCTTTTAAAAGCCGAGGGACGGGAGCGCCTTTTGTATCTCCACGACGTGGACACATACGGCAGCGCGCGCAAACTGGCCGGATACCGTGCCGGCGGCGGCGTGCACACGGCGCGCGTTCCGCGCGACTTTGACTCGATAACCGAAGTTTTTCCCGCGCTTTACGGAACGTTCCGCCCCGACGCCGTGCTCTGTTCCAACGACGTAGTGGCGGCCGCGGTGCTTAAGTCATGCCGATCGTCGGGAATAAGAGTTCCCGACGAG
>CASFJH010000045.1 GCA_949294845.1 uncultured Bacillota bacterium
TACTCCCGGCGACATCTGGTCTCCCGAATTTCCCGGTCTTAAGCGTGAAGTTCCGGAAGAAATAAGACGCTCGGCGGAGGATTTTTACTTTCTCATGCAGAGCTATCGGGCCGATTGCGGCGGATACGTTTCCGCCGTCGAATGGAATATGGGCTATGTGCGCGACCTTTACGGGGCGTCGCGCGGTATGCTGGCTGCCGGCTGGTACCCGATGGTGAAGGAAATTCTTGCCTTTTTCAGAAACGGGTTTGAAAAGAACGGCTTTCTGGCGACAGCATACACTCTTGACGGACTGTATACGCCGCATATACACGAATGCGACCGTGCGGAAAATACAGGCTATATAGTTTTACTGCTGTTTGAATATCTTAAGGTCACCGGAGACCGCGAGTTCTTCGAAGAACTGTTGCCGTTTGCGCGCAGCTGCGTCAGAGCGCAGAGCGAAGTCTGTTTCGGCGGAATGTTGCCTTTTTCGGGCGACGAGACGTATGTCGCCGGCGGTATGCTGCCGAAAGTCCATATCGACGACGGATCGGCCGAAGCGACTATGCTGTTTATAAAGAGCGCGGAGCTTATGGCGCCTTATATGAAAGGCGACGGCGCGCTCGATAAAGCAAAAGAAGCGGCTGCCGCTTTCCGCGATAATTTTGTTCGTGACGGGAGGCTGATAACCAACAATCCCGAGCGGCGCAAGATCGCGGCGTTTCCGCCGTCGAAACACGGATGCTGCATTTATTGCTATAATCACCGCGACATCACGCCTAACGAATTCGGGCTTTATCGCTGCGCGGAATGTGCCGCCAAACCTCAGGCCGACGTGCGTGACGGCAGGATATACGAACTGCCCTGCGTCGGAATGGAGCCGGTATTTTTCGGCAGCAACGTACTGACGGAAAAGGAACAGCTTGAATTTTTTGAACGGCTGGCGGAACAGACGCTTGCAAACGGGTATTTTGAAAGCGAGCTGAAAAATACCGGATACGAATTCGGCCTGCTTTTGTACGGGCTTACGCTTTTAGGCAGCCGCTATGCGCAAAAAGCCGCGGAGTTTACGCTTTCGATGCGCGACGAAGAAGGCGTATGGGCCGAATACTATTTTGGGGCTAAGCCGTCCGGTATGCGCTGGCGCTCATGGGAAACGGGAGTTAACCTCTGTGCGCTGATGAAATTTTGCGAAAAAAAGTCTTGCTTTGGAGGCAACGGATGCGAAAAATAATAATCGCGATACTGACGCTTTTATTGACGGCAGGCGCTTTTGCCTGCGGCGGAGGCGGTGAGGAAGAAAGCATGAAAGGGGACGATGTGTCGCTTATTTACGGCGAAAATTACAGGCAGGAATTCGAGCAGCCCGAAAAGGGCCGGCTTGAGGGTATGTGCTATCTGGCGTTCGAGGGAGTTTCAAACGGCATCGATTATGTTAAAGCCTACGAATTGCTTCACAATCTGGGCGTAAAAAGTATGCGGCAATGGATGCACTTCGGCTATTTTATGTCCGATCCGGATACCTTTCTGCCCGAAGAAACGGCGCTCATGCATGAGATTATAAGGGAAGGGCAGCGCTACGGCATATTTATGATAGGTATGTCGCATCAGAACTGGTCGGTAACCGATGAAAGGTTCGTAATAGGAAAGCCGAGAAGAGGTACCAGTCAGTACGAGCTGTGGCTCGATACCTACGAGAGAACGTGGTATAACGTTGTTAAAGAATTTCCCGAAATAACATATTGGGAGATAGACAACGAAGTCAACAACCCCGACTTTATGTATACCCACGGCGAATTCGGCCGGAAGCTCTCCACGGAGGAAATGGCAGCCATTACCGCCGATATGCATTTCCGCGCCAGCCGCGGCATCCATGCCGCAAATCCCGACGCCGTTACCGTATTAGGAGGGGTAGTCGATCCCGTAGGACTGGGACTGCCTACCGCCGATATAGGCACGACAATGGTCAGTTTCATGGAGGCGCTGTACGATGCCATCGAGAGCGGGGAGCACGGAAGCTACTATCCCGACGACTTTTTTCAGACTGCGGCATGGCATCCTTACTACTATACGGGCAAGCCGGACGATTATTTCGTGGAACAGAATAACGCCGTCTACGAAGTGATAAAACGCCGTGAAGGCAAAGACAAAAAGGTATATCTGACAGAGTTCGGATGGAACGAGAATTTATACGATATGGACGAAATCGTCGACGCGATAAGCTCGCTTTTTACGGTGGTGGGCGAGCGTATGCCTTATGTGGAATCGCTCATGTATTTCCGTATGTTTGACAACGTGGCCGACAATATGAACACTGCGGGACTGTTCTGCGATCCCAATCCCGACCGCTCCGATATATTCGGCGGCGTGCGCAGAGATCCCGGTTCGCCCAAACCCTCGGCTTACGCTTTTCAGGAGGCGTGCTCGGGCTCCGGAAGCCTCAACGTACTAAAGACCGAACTTGTCGACTGAAAGAGACTTCTTTTAACCGCGCGCCCGCTTTTATGCGTAAGCTGCAAACTCTGTCTGAGATTATTCATTATTATCTGTAAACGTTATGTTTGCGATTTCTCGTTGTTGTCCGTAGTGCGGGGTTTACTACTATTATGCGTATGCGGTATGCGCTGTTTCGGATCTGTCGGCGAGCCGCGTTCGGTAGCCGCAATACTCTATCCGCGGACAATATCCGCGGATAGAGTTGATTTTTTAATCGCGCTGTGATATAATCGGAGCATGGATCGGAAAAAGAAGCTTTTACTGCATTGCTGCTGCGCTCCGTGTTCGAGCGCGGTGCTCGAGCGTCTTGACGGATACGAGCCGACGCTCTGTTTTGTCAATCCCAATATCGACACAAAAGAGGAATACTATAAGCGCGCGGCGGAACTCGAGAGACTCAATGCGCTCACTCTGAAAGCGCCGATAATTATACCCGACTATAAGCCGGAGACTTTTACTGCCGTCTGCAAGGGACTGGAGCGCGAACCCGAAGGGGGGCTCCGCTGTCGTGAATGTATAAAGCTGCGCCTGAAAGCTACGGCGGAGCTCGCCGGGGACTACGACGCCGTTACTACAACGCTGACCGTAAGCCCTCATAAGAACGCGGCAATGATCAACTCTATAGGCGCCGTGCTTACCGACAAATGGCTGTATTCGGACTTTAAGAAAAAGGACGGGTTTAAGCGTTCGGTCGAGCTGAGCCGCGTTTACGGGCTTTACAGGCAGAATTACTGCGGATGCGTGTTTTCCAAGCGCGATGAATAAGCTGCTGGAGGAGAAAATTGCCGGACTGCCCGAAAATCCGGGCGTATATATAATGCGCGACTCGCGCGGCGGCATAATATACATCGGGAAGGCAGTCGTACTTAAAAACAGAGTACGGCAGTATTTTTTTAATACGCAGAAGCAGCCTAAGGTGCAGGCGATGGTGGATAACATCGCCGACTTCGATTATATAATCACGCTGAGCGAGCGCGATGCTCTCGCGCTTGAAGCGAATCTTATCAAAAAGTATAAGCCGCATTATAATATTCTTCTTAAGGACGATAAGGCTTTTCCGTATATAAGGATAAACACCAAAGAGGACTTTCCTGCAATAGAAATAACGCGCCGCGTCAGGCGTGACGGCGCAAGATATTTCGGGCCGTATTTCAACGGTATTCTCGTAAAGGACGTGATCGATATAGTACGCAGCGCATACCGTTTGCGCAGCTGCACGGGCAATCTGAGCAGAAAGGGCAGGGAGTGCCTTAATTATCATATCAATCTGTGCCTTGCGCCCTGTAGCGGCAAAGTGACGAAAGAGGAGTATGCCGCGGCGGTAGCCGGAGCTATAGCTTTTTTGTCCGGGTACGACGACGCTCCCGCCAAGGTCATCGAGCGCAAGATGAACGAGGCTGCAGCCGCCGAGGATTTCGAGAGGGCGATCTTTTACCGCGACAGGCTGGAAATGCTCAGGAAAATGAAAGAACGCACGCTTGCGGATCTGGGCGGCGCTTTTGATATAGACGCGTTCGCTTACGTCACTAACGGCATTGACAGCGCGGTAAGCGTAACGCTGGTGCGCGGCGGTAAACTCATGGGAGTGAAAAACTATATGTTCACCGACGCGGCGTTGAGCGAAGCAGACGCTCTTAACGCTTTTCTGCTTCAGTATTACGGCTCGCTCGGCAACGAAGTGCCGGGAGAAATATGTCTGCCGGTAGAGACAGATACCGACGCAATTGCCGATTATCTCGGTACTATGTCAGGCGTAAGAACAAAAATAACATTTCCTTCGCGGTCCGCGCGCAAAAAACTGCTTGAAACCGCTCGCCGCAACGCCGCCGATTACCTGGAAAAGAACGTTGACAAAGCGAGAAGAGCATACGACAGTACAGAGGGCGCGAACGAGCTGCTTAAACGTATTCTTCGGCTTGATTTTCTCGTGCGCATGGAATGTTACGACATATCCAACATAAGCGGCACGGATAAGGTGGCGTCTCAGGTGGTTTTCAGGCACGGAGCGGCAAGTAAAGCGGATTACAGGCGCTTCAGAATAAAGACGGTGGAAGGATCGGACGACTTTGCGAGCATGGCGGAAGTGATCCGAAGGCGGTGCGAGCGTTATCTTTCAGGCGACGATAAATTCAACGAAAAGCCTGACCTCATTGTAATAGACGGCGGCAAAGGTCAGCTTTCGGCGGCTTACGCTTCCATGCGCGCGTGCGGTCTGGATATCCCGATGATAGGCCTTGCCAAGCGCGAGGAGGAGATATACACGGTTTTCGATCCGGAGCCGATAGTGCTGCCGCGCGACAATTCCGCGCTTAAGCTTTTGCAGCGGATACGCGACGAAGCCCATCGGTTCGCCATCACTTACCACAGAAATCTCCGCTCCAAAAGATACGGCAGCGAGCTGGAAAATATCCCCGGCATAGGCCCCAAAAAACGCGCCATGCTGCTCAAGAAGTTCAGCGTAAAGCAGTTGAAGGAAATGACCGAAGGCGAGCTTGTAAGCGCCGGACTGGACAAAAAAACGGCTGCAAACGTCCGCAGCTACTTTAATCGCAATAAAAAAACGATTGATTAAATATATATTTTATGGTATAATTTTCGTATGAAGTACAGAATGATAGTATCGGATTTTGACGGCACGCTTTTACGCAGCGACAATACCGTAAGCGCGGCTACACGCCGCGCGATAGCCGCTTTTATCGCGGCAGGCGGGATTTTTACCGTATCGACCGGAAGGAACTATCCGTCTATAAAACGTCGCATACCGGACGTCGGGCTGGAGAAACTGGATATCCCCGTCATGTCGTTGCAGGGCTCTTTTGCGGTCAACAATCTTACGGGCGAGGAGATTTTTGCCGAATTTATAGACAAGAACGTTCTCGCCGAGTTTTGCGAGCTGTGCAGGCGCGACGGCATTTACGTCCATATATATAATAAATATGAAGTTTTTACCGAGCGCAAGGACGCCCATTCTCAAGCATACGAGCGCCTCACGTCGGTGGAGGTAAAGGAAGTAGGCGATCTGTCGCGCTTTATATCGGAAAACGACGGATTTATAAAGGCGCTGGCGGTATGCGACGGAGGAAAATCGGATTATTACGCGTCGAAATGGGGCGAGGCCATGCGCGGCAAGGCGTCCGTTCTCACTACGGCGCCCGATTTTGCCGAGTGTATACCGCTTTCTTCGGGTAAAGGGCCCGGTCTTGCGCGCGTGGCGAAAATGCTCGGCATCGACGTGAGCGGAGTGATAGCCGTAGGCGATGAGATGAACGACGTCGGAATGATAGAAACGGCCGGATTGGGCGTTGCCGTCGCCAATGCGAAACCGCGCGTAAAAGAGGCGGCCGATTATATAACGGCGTCCAACGACGAGGACGGAATCTGCCGCCTGATCGAAAAGTTTTGTCCGGAGGTCTTATGAAAGCTAAGAATAAAGAGATTCAGGAGAATGAGATCGATATAAAGATCGAGGATTTCTGCTCCCGTCTCGATCTGGAAGTATTGCATAAAGGCAGCCGGGAGTTCATGCATATATCGACATTTAATATCAACCGCCCGGGGCTGCAGCTGGCCGGCTATTACGAACATTTTTCCGCAGAACGCGTTCAGGTAATAGGCGAGATGGAAACCGCGTTTCTTAAAACTCTGCCTATAGAAAAGCGTCTTGAGACGGTGGAAAAACTTTTCAGATACGATTTTCCGTGCCTTGTTATTTCGACGGTGCTCGAGCCCGGGGAAGAAATAATGCAGTGCGCCGTAAAATACGACAGAGTCGTGCTGCGCAGCAAGCTGCGTTCGACCATGATCATGAACGAGCTGTCTATATTTCTTAACGAGCTGCTCGCGCCTACAGAAACCATTCACGGCGTGCTCGTCGATATTTACGGCGTCGGCACGCTGCTTATCGGCAAGTCCAGTATCGGCAAGTCGGAGACAGCGCTCGAGCTTATTCAGCGCAACCACCGTCTTGTAGCGGACGACGCTGTGTCGATAAAACGCGTTTCAGACAGGCTTATCGGCTCTTCGCCTTCCATAATACGTTATTTTATGGAGGTGCGCGGTATAGGAATTATCGACATCAGGCAGATGTACGGTATAGGCGCGGTAAAGCTTACCAAAACGATCGACATGGTCGTTAAACTCGAGACGTGGGACGAAGAGAAAGAATACGACCGTATGGGCGACGTGAAAGAGTTTTATACTATACTCGACGTTGAGCTGCCCATGTACACGATACCGGTAAAACCCGGGCGTAACCTTGCGGCGATTCTGGAGGTTGCGGCGAGAAACCACAGACTGAAAGATCTCGGTTACGATACGCTGGCGGAACTTGACAGGCGGATACGCGCCTCGCACGAGGATGACTGATGCCTCTTTGGGGGATCGTCACGATAAGCGCCGCTGTCGCCGTGCTGACGGCTATTGCGGCTTTAGAGGCGTTTGCGCGTCGGAATTTCGCAAAATTGTTTTCCAGGCGCAATGACGAAGTTGTTTTCAGAAACGAGTTTAAAATCAAGGAGGCCGAGCTTAACCGCGATTCTGCCGAACGCATTATGTCGAATCCGCACGAAGAGGTCTCGCTTACGGGAGAGGGCGGCGTCGAGCTGTACGGAATATATGCGGATAACGGTTCTTCGGTTACGGTCGTGCTTGTGCACGGGTATGCCGTAGACTGGAAGAGCAGGGCTTACGACGCCGAGCAATATCTGTCGCGCGGATATAATGTGTTGCTTACGGACAATACCGGACACGGCCGCTCGGGCGGCAAGTTTATTACTATGGGATATCTGGACGCGCGCAACGTGCTTTACTGGTGCGACTGGCTTGTCCGTGCAAAGGGCGCACGAAATATTATTCTCGACGGCGTTTCGATGGGCGCTGCAACGGTGCTGGCTACGTCGAATTACGAGAGGAGAGAAGCGGTTCGCGGAATTATTGCCGACTGCGGATACACGTCGGCGCGCGACGTACTGGCTTTTCAGATGAAAAAGCGGCACATTCCGGTGTTTCCCGTATTGCCGAGGATATGTGCTTTAGCGCGTAAAAACGGATTTGACCTGAAGGCGTGTTCTCCCGTTGAGGGCGTAAGAAAGTCGTCGGTGCCCACGCTGTTTATCCACGGTTCGGGCGATCGCGTCGTGCCTGTGAGCATGACCGGCAGGCTTTTTAATGCCAACGCTTCCGAAAGAGAACTCCTGATCACCGAGGGCGTGGGACACGGGCTTTCGCATATACAGGCAAAAGAGCGGTACGGCGCCGCAATCGCCGATTTCGTAAAGGAGGTTACCGCCGAATGATTTCATCGCTACACACCATGATTTTTTCTTTCACGGCGGCCGTAAGCTCTTTTGCCGTTTCGGTAGCGCTTGCCGTCTACGGAGCGGTGCTGCTGAAGAGACAGATAAGACTTTACCGCTCCATACGACTGGTTGAGCTTAAAAGTTCAAAAATCAAATACTGGGTGTTTGCAGCCGCGGCGGTGTTGGCGGAATTTTATCTGATTACCCAGATTTTCGATCCTGCCGCGCCTGAAGCGGTTCTGCTGCAGGGAGGATTCGGTCTGACCGAATGGCAGTACAATCTGGCGCTTTCGTCGGTAGCGGTAATGATCGCTGTGCTGATATTTTATCTTCTGATACTGGCGTTTTCCAAGTCCGCCGTCGTCGACAGGGGTGTTTACTGCGGAAGCAGGTTTCTTGACTGGTACCATGTGCACGATTATCTGATAGACGAAAGTAAGGGAGTGGTGGTTCTGTCCGCCAACAAATACACCTTCCAGACGCTTATGGCGACCACTCCGCCTATGAAAGTCGCAAAAAACGATATTCCCAAGCTTAAATTTATATTGAGTAAGAACAAAAATAAATTTTCCGGTTTCGTGAGCGAAACGCTTTGAGAGGAGCAGACCGAATGGACGATACGCAGTCGAAAAGAGAACGCATCCGCTCGTTAAAGAACAAATTGGATGCGCCCAGAATGGTCGGCGAAGGGGACATTGTTCCGTTCGCCTGGCGTCAGCCGCTTACCGATCCGGGAAAGCGTATGAACAAAGTATACAAATCCATATGTAACGCCGAACGAGGGAGATCGTCGTTACCCGTTGTTTCAGACGACAAGTAACGGTTTTATCGAGCCTTTTTGCAATCTTAATGTACTATGTCAGACGTATTAAGGCAATATCTGCATCTCCGATCTGATTGCCGCAGTCTTCTCCGTAGAGCGCTTCCGCAACGATTACGAGCCCGTCGCGGGTTTTCAGCCACAAACATTTAAGCGTTTCGACCTTCAGTTCGAGCGTTTGTGCGGTCGGTCCGAGCGAGAGTATTACCGTTTTATCGGCGGACGAGCACAAAAGGTTAGTGTACTCGCCCCGATTGTATTGCGCGTGCGCAGCCGTTAAAGTATTTGCTTGGGGTACCGAGCCGATATAATTGAGCGCGCCGTCAAGCGTATACAGCTTGGACATATCGTCCTGTTTATGAACGTAAGCGTAGATATTTTCGTCCGAGACGAAAAGCTTGCCGGAGGAGCATTCGGCCGAATTGAGATATATCTTTTTAGCGGCTTCGTATTTTTCGTTTACGGTTAAAATATCCGCGTTTCCGTCTGAAAGTATCAGTGCGGCGAAGCCGTTTTCGTAAGGTATTACGTCGCAAGCGCGATAACCTCCTTCTGTAGTGATATCGTAGTAGAGCGGACTTCCTGTCGCCGCGACAATGAGCGACATACACTGCACCGCGCCGAAGTCGAAGTTTACGGCGACGACCGTTCTATCGGGGAAAGCGAACGAATCGATATATTGAATACGCGCCGATCTGGCCAGAACCCGTGAAGAAATTTTTTTGAGCGACCGGTCGTATTTTATTATTTTAAGCGAGTCTGCGCCGGTTTCGCCGTCGTTTACCGCTGTGATCACGGTATACCCGTCGTCGGTCAGTAATATGTCGCGCACGCGTTCGTTTTCGTCTCCGTAGAGTGGAGTTTCGTTTACCGCGGCGAGATCGAAATCTATAAGGCGCAGTCGTACAGGATTTGCCAGCCCCAACAGAAAGCCGTCGTCATGGAGCGAAACGGCAGTTATTTCCGCCGTTTCGCAGAAACTTTCGGTGACGCCCTTATCGGACAGCGTCGCTATAAATCCGCGAAGGCCGGAGCCTTGCGCGAAATCGCAGTCGGAAGATTCGGTGTTGCCGAAGATCACGATTCTGTCGTCGAGACTGAATGCGGCTAAGAGAGATTCTTTGCCTGTTCCGCCTATTCTGGTCTCCCACAGAATGTTCTCGTTAAGGGACGGCCGCGGATCGCGCGATGTTTCCCATGCTTGCGCTTCGTTTCCCGACGCGGGTACAGAAGCGCTGAAAACGCCCGCCGCCCACATACAAAGCGCAAGAGTTGCCGTAATGATCGACATTACCGACAGAATTATTATCTGTCTTTTGTTAAGCAGTTTGTTCATAATCCGATTATATACCGTATTACACGATACATAATCGGGTATTTTGCCGAAATTCAGCGTTTTGTGTCCAAAATTTCGATGATTCTATCCGCTATGTCTTTTGTTCCGTCAATGCCTTTTGCGTGGGACAGTGCGGCGGTATATGCGCTCCTCCCGCGGTAAAGTTTGTCTACGGCGCGCACCAGGGTCTCCGGGGTAAGCTCTGACTGATCGAGTTTATATCCGTAGCCTCTGGCTTCAAAATACCGTGCGTTGGCCACCTGATCGCCGCGCGACGCACCGCCGGCCGGCAGCGGTATGATGAGAGAGGGGATCTTAAGCGCGGCAAGCTCGAAAAGCACTCCCGATCCGCCTCGGGTAACCGCTATGTCGGAGAGGGCGAACAGGTCTTCAATACGTTCGGTGAAACCGATCGGCCTGTAGCGCGGATTGACCGCGGCGCTTGGCGGATTTCCCGCGCCTGTGACGTGTATAACGTTGAAAAACTCGCACAGCACGTCTACGCAGCCGTATACGCATTCGTTTATCGCCTTGGCGCCGGTTGAGCCGCCTATTATTAAAAGAGTGGGCGCGTCAGCGGAAAGCTTCATGTCCGCTCGCGCTCGGTCGGCGTTACCGTTATACAGCGAGCGTCTGATGAGCGAGCCGGTAAACACGCCGTTTTTTATTTTGGCCGCGGTATCGGAAAATGACGTGAAAACCGCTTGGGCTTTGCCTGCGGTCAGCCTGTTTGCAAGGCCGGGAGTCAGATCGCTCTCGTGCGCGAAAACGGGGCATTTTGCCGCCATTGTCACCGGCAGCGCGACGTAGCCGCCTTTGGAAAAAACCGCAGACGGGGCGATTTCGCGCAGGATTTTTCCGGCCGCGGCTTTCGCTTTGAGCAGCTTGAACGGAACGCCGACGTTTGACAGCTTGCGGCTGCGGTCAAGCTTGACCGTCGGTATCGGGTGGTATACGAATCCCGCGTTTTCCGCCAGTTTTTTTTCAATGCCGTCTATGCTGCCGATATAGTGCAGCTCGAATTTGTCTTTCAGATAATACGCCAATGCGATATTGGGTATGACGTGACCGGCCGTGCCGCCGCCGGTAAAAACAAACGTATCTTTCATTGACTTTTCCTCACAATGCGATTATACTAATATTAATATGGATGTACGGCGCAAAATAAAACCGCGAGGAAAGGATAAATAAATGGAAAAGCTTTTGTATGAGGGTTTCGATGGCAAAAAAATAAGTATGGCGGTCTGGGGCGGCGTGGAGCGGCCGATCGGAACGATCCAGATCATACACGGAATGTCCGAGCATATTGCGCGTTACGGCAAAGCAGCAGAATTTCTTAATTCGCGCGGATTTATTGTTGCAGGCGACGATCACCGCGCTCACGGCGAGACCGACCGCGACGCGCTGGGGCTTGCCGGAGAAGGCGACCTGTTTGAGAAAACCGTATCGGACGAGCGCGGTATATCGCAGCTGCTGAAGGAGAGATACGGACTGCCGCTTGTCGTCTTGGGGCACAGTTACGGTTCGTTCGTATTGCAGAGATATCTTACCGGAGGGAGTAACGGATTAGCCGGGTGCGTGCTTTGCGGTTCCGCGTTCATGAGCGGAATTCAGGTAACAGCCGGAAGGATTCTTGCGGATATGAAATCGCGTTCGCATAAAGACGAGCCTGGCACACTGTTCGTCAGAATGACGTTCGACGCCTACGATAAGAAATTCGGTAAAGAGGCGGGCGCATGGCTCAACCGCGACGGCGTCGAGGTGGAGGCTTACAAGTCCGATCCGCTGTGCGGTTTCGCGTGTTCCAACGGATTTTACAAATACTTCTTCCGCGGGCTTAAAAGCATTGCCGACGAAGGCTTCGCTTCTGCGGGCGCGCATCTTCCCGTTATGATATTATCCGGTTCGGACGACTGCGTGGGCGGCCGCGGCAAGCTGGTCAAAAAACTGGCGGAAAAACTGCGTAAGGACGGTCTCAATCCGGAAGTTAAACTGTATCCGGAGGCAAGACACGAGCTTGCTTTCGAATTGTGCCGTGAAACGTTCTTAAATGACGTCGCCGATTTTGCGACGCGGTGTTGTCGTTGCTGAATATTATTCATTTATGTGCATAAAAATTCGCAAATATCGGAGAGAGGCTGCGACAGTTAAAAAAAACGAAAAGTTTTTGCATAAATATAGATAAAAATACTTGTTTTAAAACCCCCTTTATGGTATAATATTGATTATACGGAAGGGGGTTTTCCTTTCGTCAATCACGGAGGTAGAGCATTGGCGGCACAACATGATTATAACGCCGGCGATATACGCGTTCTCGAAGGCCTTGACGCGGTCAGACTGCGGCCGGGTATGTATATCGGCACGACCGGCGTAAAAGGTCTGCATCACATTCTTTGGGAAATCGTTGACAATTCAATGGACGAATTGGCTAACGGCTACGGGTCGACGATATGGGTTACGCTTCATGTGGACGGGTCCGTATCCGTCGGCGACGACGGACGCGGAATACCGGTCGATCTTCATCCGCAGCTCGGCGTATCGGGTGTGGAGGTCGTATTTACACAGCTGCACGCGGGCGGCAAATTCGATAATGAGAATTATGCTCATTCGGGCGGTCTGCACGGCGTAGGCGCGTCGGTCACAAACGCGCTTTCCGAATGGGTTACGGTGGAAGTATATAAAAACGGCACGACATACCGCATCGAGTTCGAGACTCGGGAGGTGGACGGCAAGCTTAAGGGCGGCGTTCCCAAATACCACCTTTTCGATACCGGTATAAAGACGGATAAGCACGGCAGTTATGTGCGGTTCAAGCCGGATAAGCGCATTTTCGAGACTACCGTATTCAATATAGATACCATTGCGCGCCGTCTTAAGGAACTGGCTTTTCTTAACAAGGGCGCGCGCATCGTCCTGACTGACGAAAGGACAGCCGGCAGTCCGCCGGTCAAGCGCGAATATTGCTATGAGGGCGGCCTGATAGATTTTGTCAAATACCTTAACGAGACCAAGCAGCCGGCTTTTCCCGAACCGGTGCTTATAGGCGGCGAAAAGGACAATATCTCCATGCAGCTCGCTTTTCAGTATACCGACGCGTACACTGACAACATATTTTCATATGTTAACAATATTCCTACGACGGAGGGCGGCACGCACGAAACGGGGTTCAAAACCGCGCTGACCAAGGTGTTCAACGATCTTGCGCGCAAAACGGGCGTTCTGAAGGAGAAGGACGCAAACCTTCTGGGCGACGACTACCGCGAAGGACTTACTGCGGTTTTATCTGTGCAGATGCAGAACGTGCAGTTCGAGGGGCAGACAAAGACAAAGCTGGGCAATCCGGAAGCCCGTATTGCCATCGAGTATATAGTCAACTCGGAACTGGCGGCATTTTTCGACGACGCAAAAAATAAGACCATAGCCGAAACGATTCTCAAAAAAGCGGTGCTGGCCGCCAAGGTGCGCGAAGCCGCGCGTAAGGAAAAAGAGATCACGCGGCAGAAAAACAGTATCGAAAACTTCAATCTTGTGGGCAAACTGTCGAGCTGTACCGGCAAGAAACCCGAACTTAACGAGCTTTTCATCGTTGAGGGCGACAGCGCCGGCGGCACTTGTAAACAGGCGCGCAACAGGTCTTTTCAGGCGATACTGCCGCTGCGCGGCAAACCGCTTAACGCGGAGAAAAAACGTATCGATCAGGTTCTCGTTAACGAGGAAATCAGGACGATTATCTCCGCTTTGGGAAGCGGCATAGGCGAGGATTTCAACGTCGAGAACCTTAACTATCATAAAGTGATAATACTGTCCGACGCGGACCAGGACGGCGCGCATATTCGCGCTATACTTCTGACGTTCTTCTTCAGGTACATGAAAGATCTGATAAACGAAGGCCATGTGTATATCGGTATGCCGCCGCTTTACAAGATTGAGCGTAAAGACAAGGTGGAATACCTTTACGACGACGATGCGCTCGAAGAGGCCAAAACGCGTTTCGGCCGCGGAGCTTTAATTCAGAGATACAAAGGACTGGGCGAGATGAACGCAGAACAGCTTTGGGAGACGACTATGGATCCGTCAAGGCGCACGCTCGTACAGGTTACGATAGAGGACGCGGCTACTGCCGAAATGCTGGTATCCACGCTGATGGGAGACGCGATCGATCTGCGCAAGGCGTATATTGTCGAGCACGCCAATTTCAACCGCGAGGACAACTTCAAAGCAGCGGAGGATGAAAGATGAGCGAAGACAATACCCGGATTATAGTCCGGAACATGGAAGAAGTGATGCACGATTCGATGATGCCGTATTCGGAGCACGTTATACTCGATCGTGCGTTGCCGCGCGTTGAGGACGGACTCAAGCCCGTTCAGCGCCGCATACTTTACACTATGCACGAGCTGGGTATCACGCCGGATAAGCCTTACAGGAAGTCTGCGCGCGTCGTCGGCGACTGCTTAGGTAAATATCATCCTCACGGCGACACGTCGATATATTACGCAATGGTGCGTATGGCGCAGCCTTTCTCGATGGGGGCGACGCTCATAGACGGACACGGAAACTTCGGCTCGGTCGACGGCGACGGCGCGGCGGCTATGCGTTATACTGAAGTGCGCATGACTCCGCTCGCGCTCGAATTGCTGCGCGATCTTGAAAAGAACACTGTCAAATGGCGCTGCAATTTCGACGATACCAGAATGGAACCGGATATTCTTCCGGGGAGGTTTCCCAACCTGCTCGTAAACGGCGCCAGCGGCATTGCCGTAGGTCTTGCGACGAACATCCCGCCGCACAACCTTGCCGAAACCATAGACGGAGTAGTGGCTTACATCGACAATCCGCGCATAAAGCTCAAGGATATGATGAAGGTCATAAAAGGGCCGGATTTTCCTACCGGAGGCTATATAATAGGCGTCGATGAGCTGACTAAGGCATACGAAACCGGTCGCGGCAAGATAACGCTTCGCGCCAAAGTTCATATAGAGAATGGCGACAACGATAAAAAGATAATAGTAATAGACGAGCTTCCTTATCAGGTAAATAAAGCGCAGCTGCTGGAAAACATACTTAAATTGCGCGAGGACAAAAAGGGGATACTGACCGGAATAAGCGAGATTGCCGACGAGTCCGACCGCGGCGGTATGCGCGCGGTAATAAAGGTTAAACGCGACTGCGATCCCAAGCCGATACTGGATATGCTGTTCAAGCATACAAATCTTTCGGTATCTTTCGGCATAAATATGGTGGCGATAGCCGACGGCAAGCCTCAGCAGATGGGGCTGCTCGATATAATATCGTATTACGTCGATTATCAGAGACAGGTCATCTTAAGGCGAACCAGATTCGAGCTTGACGAAAAGAAGGAGCGCGAGCACATTCTGGAAGGGCTGGTGATAGCCGTCCGCAACATAGACGAAGTCATTAAAATTATCAAGACCAGTCAGTCCACTACCGAAGCGCGCGACAGATTGCGTAAGCGTTTCGAGCTGTCCGAGCGTCAGGCTCAGGCGATCCTCGATCTCCGTTTGGCGCGCCTGACGCATCTCGAGGTGTTCAAGCTGGAGAAGGAGCTCGAAGACGTGCGCGCGGAAATTGCCCGCCTTACCGCCATAGTCGGAAGCAAGACTTTGCAGATGAATCTGGTAAAGTCCGAACTTCTGCAGATACGCAAGGCGTACAAATCGGCGCGTCGGTCGAATATTCTGGGCGCAACGGAAGATTACAGCGTTCCCAGCGACAGCGACGAAAAGCCGATTGAGGATTTCATGGTGGCATGCAACGCGCTCGGCAATCTTAAGAGAATGCCGCTCAAACATTTCTCCATGGCGACGAAAGAGTTCACCGAGTCGTCCAGCAAAAACGAGATATGCAGCTGCATAGTAAAAGCCAGGACAAACGACAGGGTGTACTGCTTTACCAATCTCGGAAATTGCTATAAAGTCGACGTCGACTCCATACCCGACGGTAAGTGGAGAGAAAAAGGACTGCCTTTTAAATCGGTCGTAAAGGAAGCTTTGCCCGACGAGCGAGTGGTTTATATGGCGACAATCGAGGACGCTCTTCCCAAAGGCAACCTGCTTTTCTATACGCGCGACGGAATGGTTAAAAAATCGCCTTGGAGCGAATACGGCGTGGTCAAAAGTTCTTTCCAGGCAATAAAGCTGCGCGAAGGCGACCAAGTCATCGGAATGGAAGAGGAGCAGCCCGGATGCACGCTGCTGTTCGTTACGCATAACGGAATGTGTCTCAACGCCGATATGTCCGATATTCCCTCTCAGGGAAGAGTCGCCGGCGGCGTAAAGGGAATCTCTTTAAGCGACGGCGACAGCTGCGCGTTTATAAGACAGGTGACAGGCGACGGGGAAGTCGCTCTGCTTACCGACAGGGGATACTGCAAGCGCGTGCTCGTAGCGCAGCTCGACGTTATGGCGCGTTACCGTAAAGGCGTTAAGATTATCGACTTCGGAAAAAAGACAAACGGATCCGGCCTTGTGTTCGTCGGATATGTAAAAGAGCCGTATACGGTTATAATCGAACTGGACGGAGATTATATGTCGGCATATTCTACAGAGCTCTTCCCTATAGAAAACCGCACTAACTCCGGCCGCGCCCTGATAAAGGGCAAGTCGACGGTTACGTCCTGCATGATATACAGGGACAAGGCGTTCAACGGCTGATGACTGTAAACGCGTAAGCCGTTGCGCCTTTTGCACAGGTATATCCGCTTTGCGCACGGTTTCCTGACATAAGCGGACTTATACGGTAAAAGCGCGGCGACAGCGTCGTGCCGCCAAAAGCACAGGGGCAAGCCGAAAAAGGCTTGTCCCTGTGCTTTTTAATCCCGATGAACGAGTAAAATATCTGTTTAAAACAACGTTTCGCGTTTTTGAATAAAATCAGTTTTTAAGAAATTGTTTTACGGTTGCGGGAGAAACCGCTTATAAAAAGACGTTTCTCGGTTTAGGTAAAATCATCTTCAAGACATCTTTTCGCGGTTCGGCGTAAAATCAAAGTCTAACATATCGTTCCGCGGAGGAAAATTGCGGTTTTAAGCTTTCAAAATCGGGATATTCCGATTATTCGGCGCCGGAGAGGGAATTACAGTTTGCTCAGCGTGTAGCCGTCTTTAGAATCGGCAATTGCCCAGCCTTCGGCCTTGAGCCTGTCGCGCAGTCTGTCGCTCGTTGCCCAGTCTTTATTCTTTCTTGCCGTTAAGCGCTCCTCCGCAATTTTGCGGATTTCTTCCGGTACGTCGTCGCTATGCTCCTGAACGGGCGCGGCCGCGTCCAGCGAGAGCCCCAGCACCTTGTCGAATTCGAGCGCGGCGGTATAGAGATCCCTTGCCGGCTCGTTTTTGAGCATTGTCCAAAGCACTCCGAGCGCGAGCGGAATATTGAGATCGTCGTTGATAGCGTCGTAAAACTCGGCGCGGTATTTTTCCGTCAAGCCGTTCGAGTCGGTTTTTTCGGAGATCTTGCAGGCGTAAACGAGTGCCAGCAGCCTGTCGTATGCGGTCTGCGCCGCGCTGAGCCCTTCAAAAGTAAAGTTAAGCTTTTTACGGTAATGGGCGTTGAGGCAGAAGTATCTGAAAGAGAGCGGACGGTAGCCGCGCTCGGCAAGCTGGGAGAGGGTGTAGGTATTGCCGAGCGATTTGCTCATCTTGCCTCCGTCGACAAGCATAAATTCGCCGTGCATCCAGTAATTGACGGTTTTATGCCCAACAAGCGATTCACTCTGGGCGATCTCGTTTTCGTGATGAATGGGGATATGATCGACTCCTCCGGTATGAATATCGAGCGTGTCGCCGAGAAACTTCCGGCTCATAGTCGAACATTCTATATGCCAGCCGGGGTAACCCATGCCCCAAGGCGACGGCCACTGCATGATATGTTCTTTCGGCGCCTTTTTCCACAGCGCGAAATCGGCGGGGTGACGCTTTTCGGAGTTGACTTCGACGCGCGCGCCGGCGATCTGATCGTCGAGGTTAAGGCGGCTGAGACGTCCGTAAGAAGGAAATTTGGATATATCGAAATAAATGCCGTCGCTTGTTTCGTAGGCATAGCCTTTCTCTTCCAGTCCCTTTACGAATTCGATCATATCGGGGATATTATCGGTGGCCTTCGCAACGATTTCGGGCGCGGCGATATTGAGCGACGCTATATCTTTCATAAACACGTCGGTATAAAAAGCGGCTATCTCCTCGGGCGATTTCTTCTGCTCTGCGGCGGCCTTGGCCATCTTGTCCTCGCCGTCGTCGGCATCGGACATAAGGTGTCCTACGTCCGTAATATTCATTACGCCTTTCAAAGCGTACCCGTCGGCGGCCAGCACTCTGCGCAGAATGTCCATAAAAATGTATGTGCGCAGGTTTCCTATGTGCGCGAAATTATAGACGGTAGGGCCGCACGAATACATGGTGACGATATGCGGATCAATCGGTTTGAACTCTTCTTTCTGTCTGGACAGCGTGTTATAAATTTTCAGCATGAGATATCCTTTTTTGCGGCTTTTTCGGCTGATGCGCTTTCGAGCTTTTCTATTCTTGCGGTAAGCTCGGCTATTTTTTCGCAAAGGTTGTTGCATTCTTCCGTTACGGGATCGGGCAGGGTCTGGTCGAGATCGTCCACGCGCTCGCCGCCGATACGGACCACCCGTCCGGGAACGCCTACGACGGTGGCGTTAGGTGGGACTTCCTTGAGTACGATTGAACCGGCGCCTATTTTAGCGCCCTTGCCGACGGTGAAGGGGCCGAGCACTTTTGCTCCCGCCGATATCATGACGTTGTCGCACACGGTAGGGTGGCGTTTGCCCTTATCCTTGCCTGTGCCGCCCAGTGTGACGCCCTGGTATATGAGAACGTTATTGCCGACTTCTGCCGTTTCTCCGATGACGACGCCCTCGCCGTGATCGATGACGACGCCCGTTCCGATTTTTGCAGCCGGGTGGATTTCGACGCCGGTCAGAAATTTTGCGAGCTGACTGATAATGCGCGCGACCAGTCTCCAGCGATGCAGATACATGAAATGAGCGAAACGATACATTACCAGCGCGTGAAAACCGCTGTAAGTGAGAATCACTTCCAGTTTATTGCGCGCCGCGGGATCGTGTCTGAATACGGCGTTAAGATCTTTTTTTACCTTTTCGAGCACAATATATTCCTCTTATCCCAAGAAAGACAGCAGATTAATGATTTCGTCGATTTGTCCGCAGGCCTCTTCATAATCCTTTTGGTCAGTAAGAATGTTATCGAAGCCGCGTTCTATTACTTCCAGTCTTTTTTCAAGGTATTTGCGGCCGGCGTCTGTTATCGACAGCGACACTTCGCGCCTGTCGTGCAGTCCGCGCGTTTTTTCTATCAGCCCGTCTTTCTCCAGCGCGTTCGCAAGGGCGGTGGCGTTCGGCTTGGCGACGCACAGCGCCGTTATTAGTTCGCCGGCTTTGAGCGGTCTGTCTTTAAGGAGAAACAGCACTTTGGTCTTGAGACTCAACGTGCTTTTCTTAGAAGTTTCTCCCTCGCACATACACGCGCGGCGCAATAAAATTTTAAGCTCGACAAGCTTATCCGAAATCATTTGCACCTACCTTATTAATCAGTATATTACTTATTCGTCCGTTTGTCAATTTATTATGATATAATAACCTGTTTTTAAATAAAAAATATAAAAACCTTTTGACATTTACTTCGCGATGTAGTATTATAATAGCAGACGCTTTTGCCGGGCAAAGCGCCCTGCGCATAATGTCCGCGCGCAGACGTGCGCGGCTGCTCGGACGCATTAAAGCGGGGAAAAGAGAGGTAAGCAAATGAAAGATTTTCTGACTATTGACATCTGCGGAGTAAAGGCCGATCTGCCCATTCTGCCGCTGCCCAGCGGAATACGCATCGCGTTTTTCAATCTGCACGGCAACCAGACTCTTACCGAACACTGCGGCAAAAAAATTGCCGAACGTATCAAAGATTCCGGAGCGGAAGTAGTCATTACGGCCGAAAGCAAGGGGCTGCAGCTGGCGCATGTCGTAGCGCGCGAGCTCGGACAGCCTTATTACGCCGTGGCGCGCAAGACGCAGAAGCTGTATATGCAGGACGGCATAAGCGTGACCGTTCAGTCCATAACAACAGGAGGCGAGCAGAAGCTTTACCTTTCGCATCACGACGTAATGCTGCTGAAAGGGCGTAAAGTCGCCATCGTCGACGACGTTATTTCGACGGGCGGCTCGCTGCGCGGACTTGAGGCGCTGGTGCGCGAGGCCGGCGGGGAAATAGTGGTAAAAGCCACGGTTTTGGCCGAAGGCGACGCCGCCGACCGTAAGGACATACTCTATCTGCAGAAAATACCGCTGCTGTAATTTAAGGTAAGAAGCGTCCTATGCTTGAGAAACATAATAATATAACGTATCTGATAGAATATCCGGAAAACTTTGACGAGTCGTTGAAATATCCGGTTCTGTTTTATATACACGGCGCGGGCGGCCGCGGCACCGACAGGAAGAAACTCGGCGAGTACGAGGTTTGCGTTTACCGCAGAGAGCACCCGGATAAATTTCCTTTTATACTTGCGGTGCCGCAGTGCGAATATAATTCGTGGTTCGATATTTTCGAACAGCTTCAGGAATTCGTAAGATATATTGCCGGATTGCCGTATGCCGACGGTAAAAACGTTTTTCTTACCGGTTCTAGCATGGGCGGCTATGCGTCTTACCAATTGCTGATGTCGATGCCCGATGTTTTTGCCGGAGCGGTTATCTGCTGCGGCGGAGGTATGTACTGGAACGCGGGGAGTATTATGGCGCCGGTACGCATTTATCACGGAAAAAACGATATTTCCGTATTTCCCGATGAAAGCGTTAAAATGTATAACGCGCTTATAAATAACGGCAAGAAAGCCGAGCTTTTCCTGCTCGACAATACTGCTCACAACTGTTGGCACGCGGCATATTCCGGCGACGAAACATACGAGTTTTTCAAATCGATTATGGCCGGCAAAATCTGATCGGCTTACCCTTTTTATGCGAAGCAAATATACTTCTACCAGATACGCTTGTTACGCAACTAATTTTTCCATGTCGGTGTGCGCCAGTCTGTCGCCGTTACTTTTTCTTACGTTCCGCAACTCATACGGAATTTCCTTTTCGCTGCTCGGAATGTTGGTGCTTATCAATTTCTGCACGCAGCTTGCTATCGATCTGGTATTTTCGTTTTTATCGCACAAATTCAATATAAAAAAGACGGTAAGGATTATGCCTTTTCTTACAGTGGCCGGACTGGTAATATATGCGCTCTGTCCGCTGTTTTTTCCTTCGGCGGCGTTTGCCGGAATACTCGTCGGCTCCGTCGTGTTTGCTGCGTCGTGCGGTCTTTCCGAGGTGCTGATAAGCCCCGTTATTGCCGCAATACCTTCGGACAATCCCGAAAGGGAAATGAGCAAGCTTCATTCGATATACGCATGGGGCGTTGTGGCTGTTGTAATAGCGAGCACCGTGTTCCTGTATATTTTCGGCAACGAAAACTGGCCGTATCTGGCGCTTATATGGGCGCTCGTTCCTGCGGCGGCCAGCGTGCTGTTCCTTAAGTCGGAGATTCCCGAGCTTAAGACGCCTGAAAAAACTTCAAAGGCGTTCGGCCTGTTCAAAAACAAGGCGCTTGTGCTGTGCGTAGCTGCGATTTTTCTCGGCGGCGCCAGCGAATGTACCATGTCGCAGTGGAGTTCGAGCTATATTGAGAACGCTCTCGGAATTTCCAAGATATACGGCGATATTTTCGGCGTGGCAATGTTCGCGCTGATGCTCGGACTGGGACGAACGCTTTACGCTAAATTCGGCAAAAAAATCGAGCGCGTGCTTTTGGCTTGTTTTATAGGCACGGTCGTTTGCTATCTGGCGGCGGCGCTGTCGGGCAATGCCGTCGTAGGACTGATTGCCTGCGCTCTGACGGGCTTGTGCACGTCAATGCTGTGGCCGGGCAGCCTCATCGTTTCCGCCGACAAATATCCTGCGGGCGGAGTAGCCGTATATGCGCTTATGGCGGCAGGGGGAGATCTGGGTGCTTCCGTGGGACCGCAGCTTGTGGGACTGGTGTCCGACGCCGCTGCCGGAAGCGGTTATTTTACTCAATTGGCGCAAACGCTCGGTATGTCGGCCGATGCGATCGGTATGCGCTTCGGGCTGCTGGTGGCGGCGCTTTTTCCCGTTATCGGCATTGCGATCGTCGTTGCTCTGACGCGTACTGCAAAAAAGCCGCGTGCAGACGTCCTGCTTGGCGAAGCTGCGGCGAGTCTGGCGCGGTGTGACGCTGAAGCAATTGCCGCAAACGCCGGTTTCCGGCCCGACGTAACGGTGTGCGAACCGAAAAGCCGGACCGATAACGATATAGACGATACGGAAGATGCCGACAGAACCGGTACGGACGTTGTCGATACGGAAGATGCCGACAGAACCGGTACAGACGTTGCCGGTCCGTAAAAAAGAACCGCAAATCGGCTTTTTATAAACGCTTAGGGGCGCGTTCTGCGGAACGCGCTTTTTTATATGGGCAAGGCGTGGCGATTTGAGGGAGACGCTTATAAAAATCACATTTATAAACAAACGTGAAATAAAAATGTGCAACCGAGGGAAAGGGAGTGAAAATACAAAAAATTTGCACCCGAAAGAAAAAACATGAGTCCGGCGAGCGTCCGGACTCATGTTTTAAAAAAGCTGCAGAATGATTTTACGGCGGCAAATGTACGGCCGTATTGTCAATCACTCGGAAAAGCCGTTGGGATTGAGTGTCTGCCATTTCCACAGACTCGCGCACATTTCGTCTATGCCAAGCTCGGCCTGCCAACCGAGCTCTTTTTTCGCCTTTTCCGCGCTGGCATAGCACGCCGCGATATCTCCGGGACGGCGAGGCGCGATGACGTAAGGCAGTTTTTTGCCGCAGGCTTTTTCAAAGGCGTGTATCATTTCGAGCACCGAATAGCCCTTGCCTGTGCCGAGGTTGTAAATATGAACTCCGGCCGTATTCACGTTGTCCAACGCTTTGACGTGTCCTTTTGCGAGGTCGACTACATGGATATAGTCGCGCACTCCGGTGCCGTCGGGTGTGGGATAGTCGTTTCCGAAAACGCTGATCTGTTTCAGCTTGCCGCTTGCCACCTGAGCTATATATGGGGTGAGGTTGTTGGGTATGCCTTTGGGATCCTCGCCTATAAGCCCCGATTCGTGAGCGCCGACTGGGTTGAAATAGCGGAGCAGAATGACCGTCCAGCCCTTGTCCGAGACGTAAAGGTCTTTAAGTATCTGTTCGAGCATGAGTTTTGTGGAGCCGTAAGGGTTGGTGGTGGATAGCCTGCAGTCTTCGTCGATAGGGAGCCTTTCGGGATCGCCGTAAACCGTGGCGCTGGAAGAAAAGACGATCTTTTTGACGCCGAATTCCGCCATCGTTTCAAAAAGCACCAAAGAACCGTAGATATTGTTATCGTAATAGGTAAGGGGAATGGATACGCTTTCGCCTACCGCTTTCAGTCCGGCGAAATGTATAACGCTGTCAAATTTATTGTCGGCAAAAACTTTTTTAAGAGCGTCTCTGTCACGCAGATCGGTTTTGTAGAACTTTATCTGCTTGCCCGTAATTTTTGCAACGCGCCGCAAGCTTTCTTCGCTGGCGTTGACGAGGTTGTCGACTACTATCGGCTCATAGCCCGCGCCGATGAGTTCGATAAGAGTATGCGAACCGATATAACCTGCGCCGCCTGTAACCAAAACTTTTTTATTGGCCATAGAATCATACCTCCTGTTTTCTGAGTTCTTATTATAGCATATTCCGCCGATATAATCAAGTATTACGGATAAATATTCGGTTTAATTTGATTTCAGGATTATTTAAGTATGTAAAGTTTACAACGCGTCAGTGCAGTATGCGCCGCCGCAGGGCGGAAACGGTTTCCGCCGCGTAAAGGACGGTAGCGGCAAACAGTATGCCGGTAGCCGCCGCGCTCACCGCCGAGCCGAGACCGAAATATTCGGTCTCGTATTCAAAACGCACGGTATGGTCGCCGGCCGGCACGGCAACTGCCATAAGTCCTTCGTCGGCCTTCAGCACGCTCGTTTCGTTGTCGTCTATATAAGCTTTGAAGCCCGAATGCCACGCTACGGGAATGAGCATATAGCCGCCGTCGGAGGAGATTTTGCCCGTAAAACCCGATTTTTTGAATACCGTATCCTGAAGATGCGGCCGTTCGGCAAGCGCGCTTTCAAAAGCCGAATACGGATAGTAAGCGATATAAACGTCTTTAAGCTCCACGTTTCCTTCGACGGTTATTTCTCCCGGCAGCTCTCCGAAGTTATAAAGATATTCGGTCTGTCCGGTATAAAACTGACCGCCTTTTGCAAAGAATCTCTGTTCATAAGTATAATTATCCGATTTTATCGTAACGGTAAAATCTTCATCGGGAACGTCGACGGTAAAGCCGAGATACGTTTCGCCGCCGGAGCCGCAGCCGCTGAATGAATAACTGCCGGTCACGCTTATGTCTCCCGACCGTCGGTATTCGAGCGCGTAATCGTAATCGACGGGGTCCGCGCCGTCTATTGCCGTAAAGCTTAAGGCGGCGTGCTGCTTTTCGGCCGCCGGAAGAGCTTCGTACTGGGCGGCGGACATTGCCGACGAATATACCGTTCCGAACGGTATCGCGTTTTCGGTAACGTAAAGCCCTTCGACGCCGGCGGAAGTAAAACCGTAAGGGATGTAACCGTCTGTGACGTAATACGATACGGAGAGCAAAGCCTGCACGGCTATACGGCCGTTGAGACCGCTCATGCCGAGCGATCCCTGCGTGTTGTAAAGCAGATTCCCCGTAACGAACGAATATTCGCTTTCCGCGGTTACGGTATTGTAATGAAAGGTTCCGGGTATGCCGTTGTTAAGCGGACGGTTATTGTAGTTGCCGTACCAGTCCGCCGAGTTCGGATAATCGACGCGCCTGAAGCCGGCCGTTGCCGCGACGTAAGCTTCGGCGGGGGATACAAGCGCGGTGTAACGCTCCTGCGCGCCGCCGTACTCGGCCGAATAGTAAGAAGTAAGAGTCAGCGCCCATATAAAGGCGAACGCCGAAAAGGCGGCAAGCGCGCGCTTGGGCGTGACTGCGGCGCACAGCTTACCGAACGACGGTTTTCTGCCGATAAAGTAAAACAGCATAAACGCATATGCCGCGGTTACGGGAACAGCCAGTACGACGACTGTGACCGACAGCGCTTTGCCGACCAGTCCCGAAAAGCCGAAGTACCACATTCCGACTACAATTATAAACCCTGCGGCGCAACAGACGGTTTTAACGGCAGTCCTCACCTGAGACGGCTCTATTTTGTCTGCGTCCATGACGAAAGCCGCGGCGTACAGCGCTGAAAAAGACAGCAGATAAACGAACCGGTTATTGACGTAATTGAAAAGGTTGAAAAAATATCCGCCCAACGGCATGAGCACCGCGGCGGTGAGAATAAGCGCGCATACGGAAGCCGCGCGCGATTTTCTGACGGTAGCCGAAGCGACGGCGAGCGCAACGGTCACCGGAGTAAACATCACGGGAGTGAATGAAGGTCCGGTTGAAGGTATAAAGAACGTCGCCATTACGGCAATAAAGGCGTCGATGCCGTAGGGGCTGAAGCCTTTTGCGGCGCTCCGCGCGGCGGAGACGTAACCGTAAGCTACCGGCAGCAGCATAAAGCACGCCAGCAGTATGGCGGTCATATACCAGCCGGCGGCTCTCAGCATGGTCAGAATGAACGGTTTTGCGGCGCGTTCGCAAAAGCACAGGTAATATACGACGGCGTAAAACACGGCGAACACCGACGTCATATAAAATGTATAGAAATTGCTTATAAGAGTGAAAAAGGCGAAAAAGATTAAAATAAACGGCTTTTTTTTGTTTATCACATCCTCCAGCCCGCGTATAACGAAAGGCAGATACATCGCTCCTGCGGCGAGATCGGGGTGCCTTAAATAAGTATACAGCACATATCCCGAAAGCATATACGCAACAGAAACGGCCGTTCTGACTTTAAAGGACCGTATTTTGTCGCCGAGGAAGAAATACATTGCCGAGGCAGTTACTAAGAGCTTAACGACGGTCAGCGCCGAGTATGCGGCGAGGAAATTGCCGGTAGGAATGATGTATAGCAGAAGATTGACGGGGTCGTACATCATGTAGTACGCCATGGACGTCATTGCGTCGGCGCCCAGTCCCATGTTGATGTCGAAAACGTTACCTCCCGAAAACAGGAGTCCGTTTTCAAACATATACTGCAGAAAAGTCGCGTGCTGAGTCAGCCCGTCAGCGCCCATTGCCGTCCAGACAAGAGGATTGCCTCTTATGACGAAGGGGATGAGCGCGGCAAACAACGCAACCGCCGAAATAAGCAGAAAGATGCCGGCTCGTTTCGCCGCAAAAAAGTTCATTCGTCTTTCTCCGTCTCTTTAACGATGTATACCGGTCTGTTTTTGACTTCGCGGTGCAGCTTGGCAATATACTCGCTTATTACGGCAAGGCCGCAGAATACGAGGCAGAAGCACAGTGACAGAAAAGTAAACAGCAGCAGAATAAACGGTGCGGACGAAATGCACGCAAGCACGATGTCGGCGACGGCAAGCCCCAGAAACACCAGCCCGAAAACGAACGCCGCGATGAGATTGAATTTGAGCGGCGCAGTGGAAAAATCCTCTATACCGGATACCGCGTATTTGGTAAGTTTGGTGAAGCTCCATTTGGTTTTACCGGCGGCGCGGTCGCGGTTTTTGTATTCCAGCCATTTCGTTCTGAATCCTACCCAGCCGAAAATTCCCTTTGAAAAACGCTCTCTTTCGCCCAAAGAAAGCACCGCGTCGCATACTCTGCGTGTCATAAGACGGAAATCTCTGGCGCCGTCGGTAATATCAGCGTCGCTCATGCCGTTTATTATCTTGTAAAACAGTCTTGCGAAAGCGCTTCTCAGTCTGGGCTCGCCGCGCCTGTCGGTGCGCCTGCAGGCCGCGATATCGTAGCCTTGGTTTAGCGCGTCGAACATTTCCTTAATAAGCTCGGGAGGATCCTGCAAATCGGCGTCCATAAGGCCGACATAATCGCCGTCAGCCGCCTGCAGACCGGCGTAGATAGCCGCTTCCTTGCCGAAATTACGGGAGAATGAAACATACCTGACGTCTTTGTCCCTTTCCCGTAACAG
Source organism: uncultured Bacillota bacterium (assembly GCA_949294845.1). Classification (GTDB taxonomy): domain Bacteria; phylum Bacillota; class Clostridia; order Christensenellales; family Pumilibacteraceae; genus HGM11386. The sequence goes on from CASFJH010000045.1 coordinate 27,122, forward strand.
CTTGATCTTTTCCAGCGTGCCGTCGCGGCTGCCGTCGTCGACGAAAATTATCTCGTAACCGCCAAGGGAGGACAGCACGGGACGCACGGCGCCGTAAAACAGGTCGATACATTCCTCTTCATTGTAACAGGGTACGACAATACTTATTTTCACGCGCATTTACCTCTACAATTTTCTTTTGCCTCTTGCCGCGCCGCCGTTGTTCCGTCGTGAGACGCTACGTCCGCGGCGCTTTCGCGGGAAATGTCTTCCTTGATAACTCGGTTACCGCCGGATAAACTTTCTTCGGGAACGCGGTTACCGCCGGCGGCACATCCGTCCGCAGTACGGTCATTAGTGTCTTTTGCCTTGTCGCGGAAAAGCAACAGCCGCTTTGAGACGTAATTGTATATAAGCACCACGAAGGTCATGACGATCTTTACTATCCATTCGTTAATGCCCATAACGTCGTAGCCGAGATACATACCGCCCAGATGCAGCCCCAGACCTACCGCGCTGAGCGCCGTAAACACCGCGAAGCCGCCGACCGTTCTGGAATTGCCTTTATGATTGAACACGAACAGTACGGAAAAAACGTAGTTTATTATAAGTCCCGTAACAAATCCGGCGCCGGTACCCGTAACCGCGGCCGCCGCCGTCGGATTGCCGCCGCCGTACCAGACGTTATAAAATTTCGGATAGAGCGAAGAGTCGAACAGATAAAGAACGACGCCCATCACGAACATATCGACTATTGTCGCTATGCCGCCGGCTATAAGAAAACGCACGACTTCGGCAGGGCCGGGATATTTTTCGGCAAGACTTCTGAGCTTCTCTATGAGTTTCATATGCATATTATAACATTAATTTATTAAAAGTCAATGGAAAAGCGCTCCGGTCGGCTTATTAAAAACAAATGTAAAAACTGCGCCGCCGTTTCTGTTGACAAAATTGCTTCTTCACGATATCATAATTGTATGAATATGTGTAACCGCTTACATATTTATAAAGCGGTTGCGGCAAGGGGTAATCGGGTATGAGGATAGACGAAGTTTACGCAAAACCGGTTCGTCCGGAAAAGGTATTGTGTTTCGGGGAAGGGAACTTTCTCAGGGCGTTTGCCGCGGCGGTAGTTCAGAAGCTTGACGATAACGCCGGATTTGACGGCGGTATCGTTATGCTGCAGGGAGTGGAGAGAGGAAACGCCGCTCTCATCAACTCTCAGAACGGGATGTACACGGTGGTCGAACGGGGCAGCGATGACGGCCGCGCCACGGAAAATTTCATGCGCGTCGACTGCGTAAGCAGATGCATCGATCCGTACTCCGATTACGAGGCGTATATGAGCGTAGCGGACAGCGCCGATCTGCGGTTTATAGTTTCCAATACGACCGAGTTCGGCATTTGTTACGACGACGGAGAAAAAGTGGGGGGAACGCACCGTAACTTTCCCGCCAAGCTGACCGATTTTCTTTACAGACGTTACAGGCATTTCAAAGGTGCATTGGACAAAGGACCAGTTATACTGCCGTGCGAGCTTATAGAGCATAACGGCCGGACGCTTAAGACTTATGTGACGCGTTACGCCGCGGCGTGGAGGCTGGAGAGCGGCTTTACCGAGTGGCTGGAAAAGGCGGTCGTGTTCGCCGACACGCTGGTCGACCGCATAGTATCGGGTTATCCTGCCGACGCAGGCGAAATCTGCGGCAAGCTGGGATACGAGGATCGGCTGCTCGACGTATGCGAGCCGTTCTTTCTTTGGGTTATAGAGTCGGACGACGAACGGGTAAAAAATATTCCTTTTGCGTCTTGCGGGCTTGACGTGGTGATAACCGACAATCTGGAGCCTTACAGGACGCGCAAAGTGCGCATACTTAACGGCGCGCATACTATGAGCGTTGCGGCCGCGCTTATGTGCGGACTGGATACGGTGGAGCACATGATAAAGGATGAGACTTTCAACGCTTATGTCAGAAAGGGACTCGGCGAAGTCATTCCCACGTTCGAAGGTGAGGACTTGTACGAGTACGCCGACAGCGTCACGGAGCGTTTCCGCAATCCTTATCTTAATCACCGGCTGGCGTCCATCGCGCTCAATTCCATATCAAAGTTCAGGGCGCGCGTGCTTCCCAGTATTGTCGGTTATGCGGAAAGATTCGGAGAGGCACCCGACGTGCTGTCGTTTTCGCTTGCCGCGCTGTACTTTTTTTACCTTAAAGGCGGCGAAAACGTGCGCGACGAGAAGAAATTTACCGACGAGACGGCTTCATGCCGCGATATATCGGATTTCTTAAGCCGCGCCACTTTATGGGGGAGCGATCTTACGCAGGTAAAGGGGCTTAAGGAAAAAGCCGAAAAGAGCTACGGCGATATAGCGACTTTCGGAATGCGCGCCGCAGTCGGTAAAGTGACTTATGGAAAATAAGCGTTTATACAAAGCGGACGTATCGGACAACGTGGCTGTGGGTCTGGATAGCGGAATGAAGTACGCCGCTCAGGCTATCCGCTGCGGCGAGGATATAATAAAATACGGTGCGGCGATAGGCAGGGCGTCACGCGATATAGTCGAGGGTGAAGCCGTGCATGTCGGCAACGTGCGGTCTTTGCTGGAGGGCGTCGGCGGTTACGCGCCGTTCAGACCCTTCGGCGGCGAAACGCGAACGGTAGCGGATGAAACGCAAGCTGCGGCGACTTTCGGCGGCTACCGTCGGACCAACGGCAAAACGGGCATAAGGAACGATATATACGTTATTCCGACCGTCGGCTGTGTCAACGGCATATGCGAGCGGATAGCGGCCGAAAGCGGCGCTTTACCGCTTACTCATCCTTACGGCTGCTCGCAGCTTGGCGACGATCACGAGCGCACGGTGGACGTGCTTTGCGGACTGGCGTCCAACCCTAATGCCGGCGGCGTGCTGATAGTGTCGCTCGGGTGCGAGAACAATACTCAGGATAGCTTTAAGGAGGCGCTTGAAGCGGGTGGGTGCGATATGAGCCGCGTGCGTTTTATGACGGCGCAGCGCGAGACCGACGAAATAGCCTGCGGATTGCGGCTTACCGAAGAGCTTAAAGAGATCGCTTCCGGCGACAGGCGCACGCAGCGTCCGGCGTCGGAGCTGGTTATAGGACTCAAATGCGGCGGTAGCGACGGACTGTCGGGCATAACGGCCAATCCTCTGGTGGGAAAAATAACCGACAAGGTCGTGTCTTACGGCGCGACGGCCGTTATGACCGAGATACCCGAAATGTTCGGAGCTGAAGACATTCTGCTGTCGAGGTGCGCCGACCGCGGCACATACGACAGTCTTGTAAACGCCATTGACGGATTTAAGAACTATTATATTTCGCACGGCGAGCGGATAGACGAGAACCCGTCGCCCGGGAATAAGGCGGGCGGAATAACCACTCTCGCCGAAAAATCGATGGGCTGCGTGCAGAAGGGCGGCACGTCGGCGGTAACCGACGTGATCGCATACGGCGGCCGCGTCATGAAAAAGGGACTTAACGTATTGATCGGGCCGGGCAACGACATAGTGGCTTGCACGGCGCTTGCCGCCGCCGGCGTGCAGGTGATACTGTTTACAACCGGTCGCGGAACGCCGCTCGGATGCTCCGTTCCGGTCGTTAAGATATCGACCAATACGGCGCTTGCGCAGAGAAAACCTCGTTGGATAGATTTTGACGCAGGTAGGCTTTTAAGCGGAGCGGACAGACAGACTGTTGCCGACGAGCTTTTCGGGCTGGTTATGCGCGTTGCCGGAGGCGAAGCGACGCGCTCCGAAAGCAACGGTTTCCGCGAGATAGCGGTATGGAAAAACGGAGTCACTTTATAGGAGACGGAAAATGCGACTTTTTGACGAGCATACGGTGCGCGAATGTAAGAGCCTTGACGGAACGTGGAAATTCCGCGTCGACGAAAAAGACGAGGGAATATCCTGCGAATGGGAAAAAGGACTGCCGGACGGCGCCGGAACGGTCGTTCCTTCGGTATGGAACAGCGATAAAGGTTTGCTTAATTACGAGGGCGCCGCGTGGTACGAGAAGAGCTTTTACAGTTCGGGCGGAACGCTCAGGTTCGTTTTCGGCGCAGTAATGACGGCTGCGCGGATCTGGCTGGACGGGGAGCTGCTCGGAGAGCATTACGGCGGATTCTGCGAGTTTTCATTCGTCAGGCGCGGAGTTAAAAGCGGCGTTCATACGCTGACGGTGCGCGCCGACAACCGTTTCGACGAGGATTCGATACCGCAGAAATACGTCGACTGGTGGCACTACGGCGGAATAATCCGCAGCGTAACGGTCGAGCGCCTTGAAGGGATATGCGTATTGTATGCAAAGACTGAGTAACGGTGACTCTTTCCACGACCACCGACGACCTGGCCGACCGTATCGGATTCAGGAAAACGGAGGTCAGACCGGACGGAATATACATAAACGGCCGCCGCCGCGAAATACGCGGAGTTAACCGTCACGAGGAGCATCCCGAGTGGGGCTTTGCGTTTCCTGCCGGACTGATGCGCAGGGATCTGGATATAATTGCCGACATGGGCTGCAACGCCATACGCGGCTCGCATTATCCCAATTCGCGTATGTTTGTCGATTTATGCGACGAGCGCGGTCTGCTTTTCTGGAGCGAGATACCGATATGGGGGTGCGGCTTCGAGCCGGAAACCCTCGGCCGCGAAAAGGTGTTGAACAGGGGATTGCAAATGCACCGCGAAGCGGTAAGGCACTATTACAATCATCCGTCGGTCATTATCTGGGGTATGCACAACGAAATTTATTCGGACAGCGAGCAAGGCTACGCCATGTCCGAGCTTTACTACGGCTTTCTCAAAGAGAACGGCGGAGACCGCATAGTAACATACGCTTCGAGATTGCCGATGACCGACATCTGCTTTAAGTTTTGCGACGTGATATGCCTTAATATATATAAAGGCTGGTACGAGGGCGAGCCCGAATCGTGGGAAGGGTTTCTCGAGGAGTTCAGACGGCACAGGCACGAACTGGGTTTTGACGGAAAGCCCGTCATAATGGCGGAGTTCGGCGCGGCCGCCGTTTACGGGTATTCGACTTTCGACAACGTGAGATGGACGGAGGAGTATCAGGCGCGGCTGTTGTCGCATTGTCTGGAGCTGTTCCGTTCGGACCCCATGATATGCGGCGCGTATATATGGCAGTTTGCGGACATACGCTCGCAGAATCAGCTTAACAGAGCCAGAGGCTTCAACAATAAGGGCGTAGTTAACGAATACCGTAAGCCTAAGCTTGCGTACTATGCCGTAAAGGAAAAATATACGCGTTTTGCTTTGCAGGACGCCGAGGAGCGCGAATGAAAGGCTTTGTCAGCGACGTATATTCGCAGAACGATCTGAGAATACTTACGCCGGACGACGGCGGCAACTATTTTTTCGGCTATTACGATATGCCGGCTACAGACTCAAAAGGCAGACATCTGGCTCACCGCACGGCGTTTGCCGACCGGCTGCCCGACATAAGCGATATCGCCGAGATAGGCTATCTTGAGGACGGACGTTTTTATAAGATAGCCGAGACCTCCGCATGGAATTTTCAGCAGGGCGCAATGCTGCGGTATCATCCGACGGCCGCCGATACCGTTTGCTACAATGCGGTTAAAGACGGCAATTACGTTACCGTAACTAATAATTATGTCACCGGAGAAAAGCGCTTTACCGACAGAGCCGTCGCAAGCGTCTCGCCCGACGGCGCGAAAGGACTTGCCGTCAATTTCGGCAGAATATTCGCTTTCCGACCGGGTTACGGCTATGCCGGCTGCGCGGACCGATACGCCGAAGAAGCGGCTCCCCGGCGCGACGGAGTGTTTCTCACGGACATGAAAAGCGGCTCGTCCGAATTGCTGCTGTCGTATGCTGATATGCTGGAAGAAAGCGGATTCGGCGCCGGCGACAAAATACTCGTCAATCATATAACGTTCGCTCCGGACAGCTTTAAATACGTCATGCCGGTAAGACAGTTTCCCAAGCCGGGCGAAAGTGACTGGCGCACGTCGATGATGATAGGCGACGTCAACGGCAACTGCAAAACGCTCATCCGCCGCGGATTCTGCTCGCATTATCAGTGGGTTGACGAAAACGCTGTTATGGCATACTGCTCGCCCGACGGGGAAAAAGCTGATCTTTACCGGATAGATACCGACGGCAACAGCAGAATGTTCGATATGGCGTATTTTAGCGGCGAGGGCAACAGGGACATCCATTGCAGCCTTTCGCCCGACGGAAGCTGCATAATAGGAGACGGCTATCCGCTCGACGGCGGAAAATACAGATATCTTATGTTCAGATCCGTCGACGGAAGCAAAGAACAATGCCTTTTCAAAGTGCTTACCGACTCGGACTGTCCGTGGGACGCAAGATGCGATCTCCATGCCCGATTCGCTTTCGGCGGCAGATACATAAGCTTCGATACCACGCATAACGGTATGCGCCAGATAGCCGCCGTTCCGGCGCCGCAATTGTGACCGACAGTCTGCCGGCGCACGGAAATTGTACCGTCCGGCGTAAAAGCTTCTTCGGCTGAAGACGGCTTTGACAGCTTTGTGGTCGGCAGGAGCGCAATTACTGCACCGACCGCCGCCTGCCGTTTTCCGTCCCGCACTCTGTAACCGCGCCGAAAAAATCTCCGCCGGCATATATGATATGTATTTATATGATATGCGCCTGTAAAAGTTTGTTCGGACTTCTGCGTTCGCTTCGGCAATCAGACGGCGTTTAATTTATATTAATAGATTTTAATGGCTTTTTTCTGACGTCGCACAAAAAGAGTTTTCGGTCCGAGCAACGTAGAGAACGGTTGCGCGGGCGCTTTTTTAGTTTTCGCGCCGCAACAATCACGCAGAGCTGCAGCGCGGGCAGAAGCGCAGAGAAACAATCACGCAGAGCTGCAACGCGGGCAGAAGCGCAGAGAAACAATCACGCAGAGCGGCAGACGCGGGCAGAAGCGCAAAGAAACAATCACGCAGAGCGGCAACCGCGCAGAGCAGCAACCGTGCAGAGCAGCAACCGCGCAGAGCGGCAACCGCGCAGAGCAGCAAACGTGCAAAGCAGCAACCGCGCAGAGCGGCAACCGTGCAAAGCAGCAACCGCGCAGAGCGGCAACCTTGCAAAGCAGCAACCGCGCAGAGCGGCAACCGTGCAGAGCGGCAACCGCGCCTCGAAAACCGTACCGCCGGGCCTTAAAACGCCGTGCCGTAAAAACCGCCGTAAAGAGCGCAGCCGCGGCGCGAGCCGTTTAAAGTTTGCAAATGCCCGCCGCGGCGCCATGCCGTAATAACTGCCACCGGCGCGAGGAAATAACTTCGGTGTTCCACAATATCAAAAAAAATTTCTCAATATATCGTATGTTTTGACATATAATTATGAAGTTATAGGTAGAAAAAGCAAATTCAATCGTTTATAATTTTAGCATATAAGGAAAACTTACGGTTAAAAATATGTTAAGACAGGGATATTTGGAAGAGAGCAACTGCAAGGGCGATATTTTTACATTGCTTCGCGTATACGATAAAGTGAGGTGCATTTCCGACCGACACTATCACGAAGCGGTGGAAATAGGTATAATGCTCAAAGGCAGGAACGGATTCATAGTCAACGGTGAGGTTAAATATCTCAGCGCGGGCCAGATTTCTTATATAAGCGGATGGGATATACATAATTTCGATATCTACGAAGGCGCAGAGTCTATAACATTAATGATAGGCAAACAGTATCTTCGGGACTTTTATTCTTTTTACGGAGTGGGGACGAGAATACCGTATTTTGACCGTGTGCTTGACGATCTTGACGCAAATAAAAAGATACTCGACATCGTGCTGATGATAGAGAACGAGCTGCCCAATCTCACGCCGCTCAAAACCAAAGGCTACATCGATCTGCTTTTCGGCGAAATGGCGCGGCATTATACCGTGCTGAACAAGCAGGATAACGAGGCTAACATCGACGTTCTTGGCGCGATGCTGGAGTATATAAATAAAAACTACAAATCGGACATAACGTTCGCCGGCGTTGCCGAATATGTGGGGCTTACGACAAATTACTGTTCAATGCTGTTTCATAATTTCATAAAGCAGGACTTCCGCAATTATGTAAACGATCTGAGAATAGAAGAAGGAAGGAAAATGATGGAGAAAAACCCGACAATGCGCATACTTGACGTAGCGCTTGACTGCGGATTCCGCAGTCTCAACTCGTTCTACCGCGCATACAAGCGCGTTTACGGACAGATACCCAGAGCGGGCAGAGGAGCGGAAAATGATGACTGAGGCCTTCCGTCCGCAAAAGAAAAGGCGCATCCGTATCGGCTCGCTCGAGATGAGGCCCAACCGCGTCGTTTTCATAATAGCGACGCTGTCATTGCCGCTTATAAGCTGGGCGGTTTTTTGGCTGTATGTCAATCTTGACGGTATTCTTCTTTCGTTCAAAAATCCGCGCACGATGGAATGGACGATGGATAACTTCAAGCAGGTGTACGAGCTGATTTCGGCGCCTGGCGGCGAACTGGCGATAGGCTTCCGCAATACGGCGCTGTATTTTGTCGAAGGCATGGTGCTGCTGGTTCTCAATCTCGTAGTCGCGTTTTTCCTTTATAAAAAAGTAATGGGGTATAAAGCGTTCAGGATCATATTCTACCTTCCGGCGATAATTTCGGGCGTTGCGCTCACTACGGTTTTTCAGGAATTTATCAAGCCGCAGGGGCCGCTCGGCACCATAATGAAGATGCTCGGGCATCCGCTTGACGAAGTCGGACTGCTCGGAAGCGCGAAAACCGCGACCGGCACGATTATGGCGTATTGTTTCTGGACGGGATTTTCCGGACAGGTTCTCATGTTTACCGCTTCCTTTTCGCGTATACCTATAGACGTGCTGGAGGCCGCGCATATAGACGGCTGCAAGCCTTTCCGCGAACTCGTTTCTCTAGTGCTTCCGCTCATAATGCCTATGTTCTCCACGATGCTGCTGCTGTCGTTTACCGGAATGTTCAGCTCCAGCGGCCCGATACTGCTTTTCACTCAGGGCAATTTTGAAACGACGACGGTAGCGTATTGGCTGTTTACTCAGGTCTACGGTTCGGGCGGTTACGGAGGTACCGGTTCTTACGGACTGGTTTCGGCGCTGGGACTTTGTCTGACGGTAGTCGCCGTTCCGCTTACCATCATAGTACATAAGCTGGTCGATCTGATTCCGGCTGTGGAATATTAAGGAGGCGGATCATGCGTAAGAATATTCCCATGCTGGACAGACGCTACGGCGTGCAGAAAGTGCTTTTCGGCTTTATATGCGTTTTGTTCTTAATTTATGCAATTACACTGATATATCCTTTTATATGGCTGATAATGTCCTCGCTTAAGGATTTTGTCAGCTATCAGCTCGACATGGCGCAAGGGCGCACTTTCCAACTGCCCGAAGTATTTATGTTTTCCAACTATGCCGAAGCTTTCAAGCTGATGAAATACGAAAACACGACGTTTATCGGAATGTTTATAAACAGTCTGTGGCAGGCGTTTCTCAGCATTGCGGTGGGAACGCTGGTGTCGACGGCGTTCTCCTATACGATGGCGCGGTTTCGTTTTCCCGGCAAGGAGTTTATATACGGTCTTGTCATAACCGTAATGATCATGCCCATTATGACCGGCAGCGGCGCGACGTTCAAGCTGTATGTTGATCTGGGACTGTACGACAATCCGCTGCTGTTCGTCGCCACCTCGCTGGGCTGGGGCAACTTTCTGTACTACTACGCCTTTTTCAAGGGCGTTTCGCCCAGCTACAACGAGGCGGTATACATAGACGGCGGAGGAGAGTGGACGGCGTTCTTACGAGTAGTGTTGCCTCAGGCGGTATCCATAATGTTCGCTCTGGGCGTCATGTCGTTCATAGGGAAGTGGAACGATTACCAGTCGATACTGCTGTATATGCCGTCGTATCCCACCGTGGCTTCCGGCATGTATCTCGTAAAAAACACGCTGTTAAGGTCGGGAAAAGATCCGATATATTTTTCCGGCATAGTCATTTCCATAATTCCGGTGCTTGTGCTGTTTATATGCTTTTCCAATCTGATAATGCAGAACATGGCGCTCGGCGGGCTTAAAGGCTGATAATAACACCGCTTTTACAACGAAAATTCAAATAGGAGAAATTGTATGAAACTGTTGGCAAAAATTATATCCGTAGCTATGGCTTTATCCGTATCTGTCGGCATTTTCGCCGGCTGCGGACAAAAGTCGATCGATACCGAAAACTATCTCGAGGTTTACGTCTGGGACGCCGGCTACGGCACGGCGTGGCTTGACGCGCAGCTAGAGGATTTCATTTCGCAGGACTGGGTGCAGGAGAAATATCCCGACTGCGATTACGGACTAAGGTTTAACGACGACAACTCTTTTGCCGCCGGCCGCATCGCTCAGGGCAGCACGAACACGATCGATCTGTTTTTTGCCGGCGATATGCAGGGAACTTTCGAGTCCTACGCATACGATCTGACCGAAGTCCTGTACGAGCAGCAGGTGCCGGGCGAAGACATATTGTATAAGGATAAAATGATCGATACGATGTACGACGCTATGGCGCACCACAGCGATACCGGAGAAGTCAGGTATTACAGCACGCCGTATATGTTCGGCATGATAAGCTACATATACAACGTCACGCTTTTCGAAGATCTCGGACTGACCGTGCCCAACACCACTGTCGAGCTTGTCGAGCTGTGCAAAAAGGTCAAGGGTATGGAAGGAAAGAACCCTGCTTATCCTTATACGCATACCATAATTTCTTCAAAGATCGCCTACAGCAACAGGCTTTTCGATCTGTTCTGGGCGCAGTACGACGGAATCGACGGCGTCAGCAATTATTTTAACGCGATAGCGCCCGACGGCACGAGGAATTCGGTCGATATATTCAAAGAGAAAGGGCGCGAAGTTTCCGCTCGCGTTTATGAAAATCTTTATAAAGAATCTCTGGGATATTTCGACCGTTCGTCGATAACGTATGAGTTTATGGCGGGACAGACGCGTATGCTTACGGGCGAAGGTCTTATAATGTGCTGCGGCGAGTGGTTTTCGAACGAAATGGCGGAGCTTGCCGAGGCATACGTCGAGCGCGGCTACGATTACGAGATAGGCATGATGCGTCCTCCGATCGTCAGCGAGATTACCGATAAAACGCCTTCGATCAAAAACAACGGCGGCGATAAGAAGCTTTCGGAGGTTATCGACGATATCGACGCGGGACGCACCGCTCCGACGGATCCTGCCGTTACGCAGGAAGACTTTGATCTGATACGCAAGGCGCGCGGAGTAATGGTCTGTCCCGACGCTATCAATGCAACAGCCGTTGTAGCCAAGGACGCTACTGCGCGCGACATGGCGGTGGATTTCCTGCTCTATCAGGCGACCGACCGCGCCAACAGCATATACGCCGAAAACACCAGCGGCGGAATGCAGGCGTTCAAGTTCGTGCTCAAGGACGACGATCCCGAGCTTTACGAAAAGATGATGAACGAATCGCGCAATACTTTCCGCATGCAGGCGGACGCGTCGGAGATCACGCACGGAGACAACACCGAAATAGTTTACGGATACTATCCGTTGGTCGAGTACGGAAATTTCACTGCGATAGAAAGCAAGGGGCTCGAGTCGCTGTTCATGTCTGACGAAAGCGCTACCGCCGCCGATATTATCGCGGAGCACGACAATTACTGGCTGGAAAACAACGCGAAGAGATTCCACAATGCGCTGCAACGCGCGGGGCTTGAATAATATTCCCGATCATGAGTGAGAAAACGAAAAATTATGTAATAAGGGGCGACGGGTTTGAGGCGTTCTGTCTGGACGCATCCTTTAAACTGCGCGCTGACGGAACGGAAAGCGAGTACGGCGGCTTTATCTCCGACGGAATAAAGTTGCTGGCCATGCGCAACAGCTATGCATGCGCGCAGGTGGCGGTACGCGCTACGTCGGACAGCAGACTCGCGGTGACGTTCGGGCTGGACGCGCCCGAAAGCACGAGCGCCAAGTATCCGACCGATTGCTTTTCGGTATTTGCCGAGAAGTACATCTATGTAGACAAAAACTGGCAGCGAAACGGCTTTGCTCCCGACTGGTATCCCGACGCGCTGATTCCCATGGACGCAGCCGCCGAATACGGCGAAAATCTGATAGAAAGCGGCGCGGTCAGAAGCTTCTGGCTGGAATTCAGAATCCCGGTCTGGCTGCCGGCAGGAACGTACAGAGGCGCCGTGCGGCTCAATGCGGATAAGGTGTTTTCCGGCAAGACGAGCTTGAACATACCGGTCAGCATAGAAGTGCTGTCGGCCGTTCTGCCCGACGAGACGGGAGTTAAATCGCTTTTTCACACGAATGCCGAATACATGAAGCGATACGAACGCGGAAACGAGTCGGCGATGTACGATAAATACATCAATTATCTTATGGCGCACGGCATCGCGCAGACCAACCTGACGGCAGGGAACGGTCCGAAAGTCGGCACCGAAGAATGGTGCGACAAGGTACTTGCGCTTGCGCGCAACGGGCTTACGACGATAGGAATCCCGTCGGGGGAAACGGTTAAAGACGGCTTCGCCACATACGACGACGGCAGTCTGGTCAAGACGGTGTTTGCTCTTGCGAAAAAGAGCGTCGAGTCAGGGTTTAATCTGATAGAAAGATGCGCGTTTTACGACTGGAAGATTGACGAACCCTTCTGCGTGCGCTATGCCGACGGGCAGGTGGAGAGCGCGATTGAGCGGTTCAGAGAATGTATGGACAAAGTTACCGCGCTGTGCGAAGGCAATCTTCTGTTCGATTCGGATTTCGGGCGCGAAGTAATCGGTTCGGTGCAGTCGCTGCCGCACATAGTTACCGATTACTACGAGAAGCCGTATTTTCCGTCTTTCGAAAAGCGCGACAAAAACGGCAATCCTTATAAATATGACGTAAGAAAAGTAACATTATGTCCCAAATACGACGGGTACGACAGTCCGCAAATGCGCGCGCAGTACGACAGCGGAAGCGAACGCTGGTGGTACGGGTGCAACACTCCCAACACGCCTTTTCCCGGATATCATATCGACGAGCCGCTGTTTACTCCGCGGCTGATCGGATGGCTGCAGAGTCTGTACGGGGTGACGGGCAACCTTTACTGGGCGAACAATTATTACTCCGAGTGTAACAGAACGGGAAAGAGTCTGTTCGTTGAGGATCCTTATCAGACCGCGCACAGGGGAAGCGGAGCTAACGGAGAAGGCGCGATACTGTATCCCGGATCGCGGTTCAATGTGGACGGACCGATCGGCTGCATAAGACTGAAGTCGATAAGAGACGGCAACCGCGATTACGATCTGTTTGAGTTGACCAAGTCCGCATATGCGATGCGAGGAAGGAGCTTCGGACCGATATTCGCGCATACGCTGTCGGCAGTTGTCGACGAGATGAAGACCGACGCCTTCAGCCGCGACTTCGAGGCGGTCAGAACATCGCTTTACCGGTTGTGCGAGGCGGCGCTCGGCGCGCCGGCGCTGACGGTTAACGTAAGCAAAGCGGACGGCCGCATAAGCTTCAGGTTTGAAGCGGACGAGAAGTTCGCCGTCTACTGCAACGGCAGAGCGATCGGGCGAGGCCCGTTCGGAGTCTACGAGTGCTCGGTGCGGACGTTGCACCGCGGCTGGGCGGAGTTCGAGCTGCGAGGAGACGGCACGGTGTATCCGCTTCCGCTGTACATCGGCGGAGGACTGCACGTTTTGCTGCGCGAGACGGCGTACCGCGACGGAAAAATACGGTGCGAAAAGGGCAGCATGAAGCTCAACGAAAGCGATATTTTCAGGGAAATACTGGTATCGTGCGAATCGGGCGGGAGCTGTTCGTGCGAGCTGCCTGCAAAGGCAGGCTGCGGCGACGGGCTCGGCTTGGAGCTGAGGTCGGAAAAGGATATCGGGCTTAATATTACGCTGACCGGCAAAGGGACGGAATCGTTTACGGTTATGCTGAAAGGCGGCGACTGGAAGAGAGTGAGTTACATACCGACTCATACGGCGGCATTATACGACAGACTTACGATATCGTCCGAACGGCCGTTCGAGATAGGTTTCGGCGAAGTTTACGTCACAAATTAAGACGAGGTGTTTATGATAGCAAAAAAAGGGAAAAGAAAAGTAAGCTTACTGCAAAAATCGGTGCGGTTTCTGTGCGCGGCGGTTATAGCCGTAACCGTTCCGGCGTTTTCGGCGTGCGAAAAGGGAGGAACAGGTTCCTCTTCGGCGTATGACGTAACTGCCGCGGACGCGGATATATGGTGCGCTCCCGGCTCGATAAAGATACTTTCGACTCAGCCGGCGGACAGCTACGCCGACGTGCGCGCCGATTCGATAGAACTCGTTTCGGGCAAAAACGAGTATGAAACCGCGCAGATAATAGTTACCGCCAAGAAAGACCTCAAGTTTACCGTAGAGTTAAGCGATCTTGTGAACACGGCAGACGAAACCGAGGTGATAAGCAAGGACAATTTTACCGTTTATACGCAGCACTATATTGCAATCGCGCGCAACTGGCACGGCAACAACGCGCCGACGGGAGCATATCCCGACGCGCTCTTGCCGCAGGAGAACGCGGTCAAATACGACGTCAACCTCGTTAACAAGGATCGTAACGGCGGCGCCTGGCTGGAATATTTCATTCCTTCGGACGCGGCGGCCGGCACTTATAAGGGAACGGCTACCGTAGATCTGGGCAAGGAAAAAGTAAACGTACCCGTTTCGCTTAAAGTGTACAACGTTACGTTGCCTGACGCTACCAGTTCAAAGTCGCTGTTTACGGTAAACAGCGGCTGGGTGGCTTACTACGAGCGCGACAATTCGCAGGAGATGGTTGAAAAGTATTACGATCTGCTTATAAAGCACCGCCTGTCTCCGACCGGCTTCGGACTTACCGATGAGGAGAGGGAAGGCCGCGATTATTACGAGGCTTGGGCGGAAAAGGGCTACAAGCTGTATAATGAGGGCATGAGCACCCTGGCTTTAAACGCCGACGCCGAAGTTGTGGGCGGCAAAACCGTACCTAAAAGAGAAACGATCAAAGGGCAGCTGTCGGCGCTTGCGCGGCTGAGCCTTGAAGTGGGCGAGGATCTTGTGTGGCGCACGGCTCTTTACGATTATTTTATAGACGAGCCTTTCTATGTACAGTACTCGGGCGAACTTATCCAGTTCCATATAGATTACTTCGCCGAGACGATAGACGAGACGGTGTCTGAGCTGCGCGATTCAAACGAATTCCAATCCGAGCTGGGCGAGACCATACTGAACAGCGTGGCGAACGTACCGCTGGTGATAACCGACTATTTCGACGACGAGTTCCGCGTTACCGACAAGCTGATGAACCCTGACGGAACGCCCTTCTCTTATGAGGGGCAGAGGGTAGCTCTTTGCCCCAAAGTGGACGGATACCATACCGCGGAGCAGCGCGCTATGTACGATACGCTGGCAATTGAGGAGAAGTGGTGGTACAACTGCAACGAGCCGTCGTATCCGTACCCGGGCTACCATATAGACGACACATGGGTGTCGGCCGCTCTCATGAGCTGGATGATGGCCGATTACGGCATTACCGGCAACTTGTATTGGGGAACCAACATATTTATCGTGGGCGGCAAGCCGGTAGAGAATCCCTACACGCTGGCCGACGTGGGAGCCGGATCGAACGGCGAGGGTACGATTATATATCCCGGCAAGGAGTACGGCGTGGACGGACCGGTCGGATCGGTCAGACTGTCGGCTGTGCTTGACGGAAACGAGGATTACGAAATAATCTGCGGAATAAAGGAGGCTTATGAAAAGAGCGGACTTTCTGCAGACGATATACTGGCGAGAATAACCGACAATCTGTATTCGGGTACGCACGTTGAAGGCGACAGCGCCGAATTCGAGGAGGCGCGCGAGATACTGCTGATGGTAGCGGAGGCGGCGGCTTCTCCCAGCAGCATAATGATAAGCGACATCGAGGAAATCGTAGCCGAAAACGGCAAAAAGACGTTCCGTATTACCGCCAACGTTTCGGAGGGCAGCGAGCTGTACAGCGACGGCGAGAAGCTGACCGGCGAAGGCAACAGCTATGTGATAGAGAAGTCGCTTGACGAAAAAGCCAATTACATCAACCTGCGCGCGACAGGCAACGGCAGCGAGGCGACGCTTACGCTGTATCTGGGCGGACTGCAGAAGATATATTCGGCTGACGATATGGCGGCGACCGACTTTGCGGGCAATTACGAGACGTGCGTACAGGGTGAAAAAGGCTGGGCTTTCACGTTCGGCGCGGATACCGAAAGACTTAAGGTGGAGATACGTCACGCGGTAGTAAAAGAGATAGACGCGAGCACGGCATTGTTCGGAATGACGGTATACAATCTGTCCGATACCGCGGTAGAATACAAGATATACATACAGTATTCTAAATTCGGACGCGTCGAGTTCTCTTCCGGAACCTTGCAGCCTGGCGCCAATAAACTCGAATACGACAACTTTGTATTGGTCAACTGGGAGCGTAACGGAACGATAGAGAGCATTTCGATAGAGAGCGACAGCGGCGCGTCGATCGCCGTAAACGACTTTGTATTATACGGGGTTTAATGTATGAAAAAAGTTATTGCAGCAATAATAGCCGTTATTCTTCTTTGCGCGGTTCCGACCGGCTGCGCAAAGCAGAAACAGGGCACGTCAGACGAAGTCGTGCAGGTCTACTCGTTTGAAAAGACGATAAAACCGGTATGTATGCATAAGCAGTTCGGCGCGCTCAACCTGAACGATGATCCGGAGTATGTGTCTGAGGGCAAGCAGTCGCTTAAGATATCGCCTTCATGCACGATAGCCGACTACAATTATATATACCTGCCGTTTTTATCCGAATATCTCGGCTTCGATTATACGGACGCGAGCAAGGTCAAAAGGGTTACCGCGGATATTTACGCCGAAAGCGCGGCCGTAATAAAAATGGGTATGTATTTTTCCGAACAGGCGGAGCTTAAGGGCGAAGCGAACGTGTTTAACCTCAAAGCCGGCTGGAACGAGGTGTCGTTTGAACTGCGTCACGCTATAATAGCGATACAGTACGACATCACGGAGTGCTACGGCGTATATCTGATATGCGACACCGCGATGTCCGATCAGGGCGTCAGCATATATCTCGACGATCTGTCGATAGTGCGCGGAGATATTGAAGAGGAGGCCGAGCTGGGAATATTTCTCGATTCCACCGCCGATTATTTCGAGCTTGCCGACTTCGAGCACGCGTATCAGCAGATGCTGGTGACATCGGAGACGCAGCTCGGCGGCGCGCCGCTTGCCAGCGTTTCGGTAGTAAAGACGGCCGATTACGGAATTACGGCGCCGTCCGGAGAGCGCGCTCTGCGCATAGTAACTTTTCCCAAGAGCGAGGGCGTGACCAACCCCAGCACATGGACGCAGATCTTTTTCTCGGATAAGTGGCTGCAGGTATTAAATCCCAAGCGGTTTACCGATCTGGACAAATATCATCTTAAGCTGAGCATATACCAGCAAGACGACGTAAAGATAGGATTCGAGTTCAACTTTTACACGTCGTCAGGCGGAATGAGCTGGGATCAGGTAGTCACAGAGAAAGGCGAGTGGGTGGAATACGACGCGCCGCTCAGTAAGTTTACCGCATTTTTCGACGATCCCGGCAGGTTCGGGTTCGCATGGCTAGATTGGGACGCCAAGTACGGCGATTCCGCCGTGTTCTATCTCGATAACGTGCGCATCGAGCGCGTAGGTTAAGGAGGAGAAAATGACTGAAGCCAACAAGAAAAAATCAAGAGCAGCTCTGGTGATTTTTGTCCTGCTGTGCTGCGCCGCGCTGTGTGCGTGCGGCTCGGGCGCAAACGTAAAGGTGCTGCCGGAGAAAACCGAGGACGTGCAGCTCGGAGCCATGTATGAAACGGCTCAGACTTTCACCGACGGCACTACTGCATACGACGTATCGTCGGTAACGGTTCGCCGCGAGTCTGACGGAAAGACCGTAACGCTGATATACGGCGCGTTCGACGTTGTCGAAAAAACAGGGTATACTGTCGAGTATACCGCGTCGACTGAAAGCGGAACAGTCAAACAGGTCGTAAAGCTGCGCGTGATCGATACTTCTGCGCCTGTAATATTCACTCCGAATAACGGTATTGCATCGGTAGGAACAAAGTATTTGTTTCCCGAGACATCGCTGCAGGACGACTCGGGCGAACAGGTGACGCCGCAGATTTCGGTTAAATACAGAGCCGACGGCAGCGCGGTCGAGTGCGACGGTTATGGATTTACTCCCACTGCCATAGGCTACTATGACATAACCATATCAGCCGAGGACAGCGCCGGGAACAGGGCAGAGGATACTTATTCCGTGTATGCGCGCACGGCGTTAAAGGTCAACGAGCTTGACGGCCTGGACGATGAAGGCCTGATACAGACCGTATACAGCAAAAACGGAACGGTAACCGTGCAAGCGTCGTTGTCGGCGTTGAGGAGAACCTCTCAGTCGGCAGGCTCGGCATATTTGCCCTCCGGCACGGGAGAAAGAACGGGATTTTATTTCACGCCGCGCAACGATTCGTCCGTAATGGATCAGTACGGTGACGACGGCTTTATATCGGTATGGGTGTATATAGCCGATTTTGCCGGATCGGTCAGAACGGCATATTTCGGCAACAGCGAGACCGAACTGAGAGCCAACGTCTGGCAGAACATAAAAATATCGTCGGCGCAGGTGGGCGATTATAAGCGCTTTTTCGACAGACTGTCTACCGGCGGACTGCCGCTGTTCGAGGTGGAAAACACCGGCGGCGACTATTCGCTGTTCGTCGACGGAATATTCGCGGAGCGCGGCGGCCTGACCGTTTCCGGTCTGAACGACTCGTATGCGGCCGGCGACGAGGTGAGCTTTACGGTAAGCGGCGCGCCGGTTACTAAAGCCGAGTACTGGTACGCCGGCGAGACAGCGGAAATTACCGGGCAGTCGTTTGTCGCGGAAAATGAGGGGACGTATACCGTAAATATTTACGCCGACGACCTTTCCGCAAGCTATGCCCGAACCTTTACGGTCGGCTCGCGCACATCGGAATTTAATGAGGAACCGTGGTACCGCAAGAGCACGGAGGGCGAGCTGCCTGAAGTGACCGTAAAGCAGGACGGAGCCGCAGTAGCCGCTCAGGTATCGTTTGAGCAGGTCGATCTCGTTACCGGACAGAGCTATTCGGTAAACAAGGTAGTGCCTCCTTCCGAAGGCGCGTTCGGACTGGTGCTTATCTCCGTTTATAACGGCGTGGTCTGCCGCGAGCTGTACGTTCTGCCCGTCCGCGAATACGCGCGGGACGTATTCTACGACACCGATTCCGCCGACGCGATAGAAAGTGCTCATGTCGGCGACAGCTCGATTACATTCAGCTTTATGGAAACCTTTGACGGCGAAACCGGCGTAGTTTGCATAAACAACAATACGGGGGAAGAAGCATTCTTTAACAACAGAGCCGGCTGGCAGCCCATATATTCGAAAGAGCATTACGCCGAATACGATTATCTCATATTCCGTATGAAAGCGAGCGTTCCCAAATGCCGTCTGTCATATATAGGCGAGGACGTCTGGAAGAGTATCACTGTTTCAAACAACATATCCACCGAGTGGACGGAATACCGCATAGACATCAATGAGATCATCGATAATTTCGAGTCCATGACGGCAACGCAGCTTTTCTGGACTGACAACATGGAAAAACAGCCTTATGTCATTTACATTTCGGATATAAAGGTTGCATACGAGCCTGTTATTCCCGCGGATCAGATGACGGCGCCGTTCTTCGATACAGATTCGGCCGCTGCGGTATCCGACGTAAGCGTCGGCAGCAATACGCATATCTCCGTAAGTCATAAGGATTCTTACGACGGGGAGACCGGCGTAGTATGCATTAACAACAGCACGGGGATCGAGGCGTTCTTCAATAACCGCTCGGGCTGGAGGCCTGTTTACTCCAAGGAGAGCTATTCCGACTTCGACTATCTTGTGTTCCGCGTAAAGGCAAGCGTGCCTAAATGCCGTCTGTCGTATATAGGCGAGAACGGGTGGATAAATTTAACCGTTTCAAACAATATTTCCACCGAGTGGACCGATTACTATATAAACATCAACAAGATAATAGACAACTTTGAATCCATGACTGAAGAGCAACTGTTCTGGACTGATAACATGGATAAGCAGCCTTATACTATTTACATTTCGGATATAAGAGTGGAGAAGAAGTTCAGCCCGCCCGAAACGGGACTGCCGTTCCCTGACGACTGGCTTCAGTAAAGCAACTCGCAGTGCAGACTGTTGCATATAAAAATAATTAAAGGAGAGACAAACCATGAAAAGGAAAGCAAAAATGCTGATTATGGCCGCTATCGGGTGCCTTATGGCGTTGTCGCTCTGCGCGGGACTGTATAACGCGTCCGCCGCAGAGGGAACCGATCCGGTGCTGATCACAGACAAAGCTTCCGTGCGCATCATGAACGCCGAGAAGAAGCACGTCGACGGAATACGGTTTCTCGTATCGATGTCAAAATCCGATTTCGAAACGCTGACCGCCGCACAATCCGTCGAGGTGCACACGCTCATGCTGCCTGAAGAGGCTTTGGCGGGAACCGAGCTTACCGCGGACATTATCGGACAGGACGGCAAGTACAACGGCTACACCGTGCTCGACGTCACGCTTTACGCGAAAAGCGGAGGAAGCGAAACGGTAAACTCGTTCGCATACGACGACGAAACGGACAGATATCAGGCTTACGCATATGTAAGCGACTGGCCGTTCGAGCAGGAGGACGGCGAATCGCAGGGCGAATACGAGCAGCGTCTGAAGGAGCTTTACCGCATGAACATCGCCTGCCGCAGTTATTATACCTACGGACAGGACAAAACGTATTCCGTGAACGATAACGGCGAAAGCACGGCTGCGGTGCGCAATATGGAATATCTTGCCGCGCAGGCCATAGCCGACGAAACCACTTTAAGCGAAGAAAAGCTGCTTCTCGAAAATTACCTGACCGATTACAACGTTACAGTAGGTGGGGAAAATTACAGCGTCCGTTACGGCGTTTCGCTTAACGACGCCGGTATCGAGCTTACGCCGCCGACGGTCGAGGGCAAGGTTTTCAACACATGGAAAAACGGCGACGAGTTTCTCAATTTGTCCGCTCCTGTAACAAAGGATATGACGCTTACGCCGACGTACATCGACGAAAACGTCTGGTTCAACACCGACAATCCGTCGGTGGCACAGGGCTCGAATACAAGTCTTACTTACGAATGGCTGCCCGAGCTTGACGGCGTTACCGGCGTTTATGCTGTTACGGCTTCGTCGGGACCGGTCGATTTGTTCTTCTCCAACCGCAATGGCTTCAAAATAGTATCGTCGAAAGACGTATACAGCAAGTACGACAAGCTCGTATTCCGTCTTAAGGCTTCCGAAGAATCGGTCAACCTGCAGTATATAGGTGAGAATCCTTGGAACGTGATCGATGTGACTGGCGGATCGCTCGGCACCGAATGGAAGGACTTTACCATTGATATGTCGACGGTTCTGGCCGACTTTGACAACTTTGCAAGCACGTTCACATTCTATCTCAACTGCAGCAAGGCCGTTACCGTTTACATAGGCGAGATTTTCGCTTACAGCTCGGGCGAGACCACATGGCTGGAAACCGATCTGATGGGTAACGATCTCGTTACATGGCAAGGCGACGGCAGTCAGGCCGAACCCACGACTTTCGAATGGCTGCCCGAGGTCGACGGGGAAAAGGGCGTTATCGCCATCACCTGCAACGACGCGAGAGAAGTGTATTTCAACCCGAGAAGCGGCAGTTGGGCAAAACCGGTATATTCCAAGGAATACTATACCGATTTGCTTAAACAGGGCTACAACAGCATAGTATTCAGGGTAAAGGCGACCGGCAATATCGATTTCAGCTACGGACGCGAAAAAAATTGGGATGATAGCAATGATGTCGGGATCAGTTTGGCGCTTAAAGGTATTACTTCAGAATGGACCGATTGCGCTATAAGTCTTGAG
>CASFJH010000046.1 GCA_949294845.1 uncultured Bacillota bacterium
AGCAGCTCAACTTTCCCGTCGTCCAGCACCGCGCGCGGATTGAGCCGCATACTGGCGACGGAGCGGCTGTTCATGATCATCACCATAACGGCGTCGGCTTCGTGGATTTCATTATTGTCCTCGAAACGGAACGTATAGTCGTCTATAACGAGATCGTGCCTTATCACCTCGAACGCGTAAGCGAGCTTTCCCATGGCTTTTTTTGCCGACTGCTTGGCTGTATACGAGCACCCCGTAAGTCCGCCGCTTGCAACGACGTACATGACGTATTTGTCGTTGACTTTCATTACGTCGAGTTTTTTTGCCTGCCCTTCGAGAATGTTTTTAAGGGCGCCGCCTATACTGCGCTTAATGCCCACCGACCGCGCTATATCGTTTACGGTGCCGGTGGGGATATAGCCGAGCTTCGGCCTGTTTTCGCGCTCGGCCAGTCCCTGAACCACCTCGTTAAACGAGCCGTCGCCGCCGGCAAATACGAAAACATCGTATCTGCCGCACGCCTGCGCGGCTTTTTCGGCCAGCTCCCCGGGCGCTTTGGTCGCGTATACGTCGCACGATCCGAACTTTTCCCCCAGTTGGCGCGCTATCTCGTCGGCGCGGCGGCCGATTTTTCCCTTGCCGCTTACCGGATTGTAAACAAACAGACAACTCATCAGCTTTCAGTATACCATATGTTGCCGCGCTTGTCAACCGCGTCGCTCTCAATATGCTTTCCCGACTTGTTTGCCGGCAGTTTTATTCCGCGGCCGCCGCTGCTTTCTTTATCTCTTTGATTTGCCGCCCGCATAAGTAGTCGCCGTACCGGCGTAAAATCGCCGCCTGTTTGTCTTCTACTGCCGCTTACTGCGCCGCCGGTTCCTGTCCCTGTAGCGCATTACCGCCTGACAATCGGCGTTATTGGCGGCATGAAAGAATGAACTCGGTATCATTGCGGCACTTCGTCTCCGTCGGTAAGCAGCAGCGCCACGCCGCTCCAGCACGCGCTGCCGAAGATCTCGCCTATGCCGTCGACGCCCTCCCAATCGGACATATTGACGCGCTCGTTTATGCTGCCCGTCCTGAGAAAACCGGTCGCGCCGTTAAGCTTGAGCGGTATCGGTCTGTCGTCGGTAGCCATATACTGCGGAATAGCTCCGACGATCTCCCTGCGCATCTGTTCGTACCTGCCGTCTCCGGTATATTCGCTCAGTCTTTTAAGCGCGCCGCACGAGTATGTGCATATGCCAGGCGCCGAATGTTTGTTCTGCAGATTCGCAAAAACCGTGCCGGTCGTTTTCATTCCCATTCTGCCAAAGGTGCTGTCGGCAGGAAAAACGTAGTCGTAAGGCACCACCCAAGTCGACAAAAGCGCCGCCGCGTTGACTGCTCGTCCCAGCCAGCCTCCGCCCTCCTCTTCGTACAAAGCCACCATGCTTTCGACCATGGCGTATGCGCTCTCGCTGTCGGCGCATTGCAGCTCGTCGCCCGGGCCGCCGCCGACGTAGCCCCGTCTGACCGCGCCGTAAAGCGCAAGCCCCGACTTTGACGCCGCGGACATATATCTGCCGTCGCCGTACCGTCTGTACGCCTCGATCAGAGCGGCGGGAATAATCGCGCCCGACGACGAGCCGCGCACAACGATTTCGCCCGTTTCGCAGTCGATAATCTGCCCGAAGCAGCCCTCTCGCTCAAATATCAGGCAAAGCGCGTCAGCCAGTCTTATCATTGCATCGTCGTATTTTTTTTCGTACTCGCCGCAGCTCTCTAGCAGCGAGGCGCATTTTACCGTATAATAGAGAATATCTCCGGCGGCGCGCGCCGACAGCCATTTTTCCGTTCCGGCAGTGTAACCGCTGCCGTATCGCGTTCCGTTGGCGGCGCATCCGTAATAAAACAGTCCGGCCTGCGTCTGCGAGCTCAGCAGAAAATCGAGCGTTCGCTTCACCCGGTCTGCCGCCGCCCGTCCGCCGCGCAGCAGCATTGCGTAAGCGGTTACGCTTCCACCCACCCAACCGGCCTGCCAGAACTCGTATCTGCTCTCCGTATAATCCGCTCCGCTCGTATAGCAGCCCTTTTCCTCACACCACTGACTGCTGTCAAAAAGCGCGGTCTGCAGCGCGTTAAGCTCCGATTTAGCCCTGAACAGCGGCCGTTCGCATACAAGCCCCATGCATTTCCGCCGCGCGAAATACAGATTGAAAAATTCCTCCGTTCCGCTGCACGGCAAAATATCGAACCTATAGGGAATTTCGACCGTTCCTGCCGGAAATTCCTTTGTCTCAAGCGGCGACGGCGTCAGTTTTGCCATGGTATAAATGGTGCTTCTGCGCGCCGGACAGCTTACTGTGATTATGCCGTCCGAGTACGCCAGCCCGAGATTGACGTCCGCCGCCTGCTGCACCGTCCACACGAAATACGCCCTTTGTTCAGACGGTCTGAAAACGCCGGCGCACGGAACGGACACGTCGCCCGTCGTAAGCTCTATCGCGCCCCCTCCGTCCGGCTCGAGGCGCGGCACGTCGGTAATAAGCACGCCGTCGGTCTGCCTGCCGCCCTTATCGTGCTCGGGCGGATAACCCGTGTTCTTTTTTACCTCGAACCTGTTGCCGTCGTAAGCCGCTGCCGGAAAAAATATGTAGTCGTCAGCCGCGCGCCCGATATCAAACGCGCACTCGATGCGGTCGCGCGTTTTTTCTGCATATGCGACCGATATTTTTCCGCCGTTTATTTCAACCCTTCCCTTCGCTTTTACGCAAGGCGTCGTTTCGGCTCCCATTTTTCCCTCCGTCCGCGTTTTTCGCGCCCGATCAGAGCCTTGCCGGCTCGGTTATATCTTTTCCGTCCGATATTTTACGGCTTTGTGACATTTTACCGTTACGGCTTTTCCGGCTTTTTGTGACATTTTACGGTCAACGCCTTGCCGGCTAGGTCATGCTTTTCTCAATCAGAGCCTTATCAGCTCGGTTATGCCTCTGTCGGCAAGATACTTTTCGTCGTCAGCGCGCGAGGACGTCACAAACCTTATATGCCGCCCCTGTCTCGAAAACCGCGCGAACGCCCTGCCGTACTTCCAACCGTCGAACGGCTCGCTCTCGTCTATGACTATGGCTGCGCCCTTCCGCACGTCCGTGCCGCTCGCCGGCATTTTTGCCGTCTGCCGCTCTCCGGCGCCGCGTTTTTTCATTTTTTCTATCTGCCGCTTATACGCCGCGGCAAGCGGCTTCGGCCTGTTAGCGGCGTCGAGCAGTCCAAGTCCGTATTCCATGGAATTAAAGCCTTTTAATCTGCGGTCTATATCGTGAGAACACCACCATGTAAAGCCCCACAGGTTTTCGCACTCGGCAGCCGCGTCCATGGACGAGACCATATACCGCTCGAAGCTGTCCTCGCTTACCCACTCGTCGGTAATGCCGAACTCCTGAACCCACGCTTTTCTTCCCGGACGGGCGTATGCGTCGGCCAGCTCTATGCAAAACCGCTGCAATCCCAGACACTCCTCGCTGTCGGCGCCGTACTTTAGCGCTCCGGAAAAACCCGTCCAACAATGAAGCGCCGTCACCGATCCCGCTGAGGAAAGCGCCTCCCGTGAAAAATACGCGTCTGAAAACCACGGCTGATGGTCGACGCCGACAACGTTTATCTTGTCTGGGAACAGCTCGTCGGTCAGCCCGAGCATTTCCCTCAGCCAGCGGTCGCCTTCGCTCACCGTAAACGGTATTCTGTTCGCGCCGAACATATTTATTTCGTTCCCGATGTCTACGCCCATAAGCGCCGGATGATCAGCCGTCGCTTCGGCAAGCTTTTTCAGAAAATACCGTTCCGCCGCTATAATGCCGCCGTCCGTAATAATGCTTTTCTCGCCGGCAAAGCTCGGCAGAAACCAGAATCCGCTCATCCAGCCGTTAAGCGCGGTTACTTCCACGTCCAGCCCGTACCTGCCTGCCGAATCGAGCACGGCGACGAGATCTTTCAGCGGCTTGGGACATACGAACGCCTCGTTGGGTTGAAATATGTCCCACCTAAGATGCATACGGATATGATCTGCGCCGATCTCCTTTATAGCGTGCATATCCTCGTCCGTCGCCGTCTTGTCGACGTCCTGCCAAGAATAAAACCAGTCTTTCGACGGTACATAATTTACTCCGAAACGCAGCATGATATTTCTCCTTCTCCGGTTATTATATCCGAGCGTCCGCTCTTTGTCAACAATGGAGCGGCGTATTGTCTTTTGCGCACTCCGTCCAGTGCCGCGCCTGTCTTTTTTGTATGATAAATTTATTGCGTTTTATCACAACTTTTTTATATCTGTTTATTGCTATTTGAATTTTAATATTATATCTGTCGTAATAGCTTTTTTCGTTTATTTGCCGTTCGGCGCGCGCAAGCGTTGACTTTACGCACATAAAGTTTTATACTTTTTTAAAACACAATAAAGGAGCGGACTGATTATGAAAACGGGCGTTTCACTCAACGGACTGACATCTTTTTTCGATTACGGCACCATAATAGGAAACATTTCGGATATCGGTTACGACTGCGTTGACTTCTCTCTGTTCGGCGACGTGCCTTCCGAGCCGCTGGAGATCTTTTCGGCGCCGAGAGAAAAAATGCTTTCCTATTACAGATCGATCCGAGCAGAACTGATCGCTTCGGGCGTCACCGTCTCGCAGTGCCACGCCCTGTACAGAACCAATTTCGACGGCAGCGACAGGCTGTCCCCGCGCTGCCTCGACCTTTTCCGCAAGCAGATAGAGGCAGCCGCCGTGCTAGGCAGCCCGTATATAGTCATTCATCCCATCAATCTTGCCGTTTACGCGCGCAACAAGCAGCTCGACTTCGAACGCAATATGGAATCTTTTTCGCTGCTTAAACCGACGCTTGA
>CASFJH010000047.1 GCA_949294845.1 uncultured Bacillota bacterium
CCCCGTTTCATTCATTTCGGCCTGCTGCGAAAAATCCTCTCCGAAAGCGGCGAGAGCGTCTTTGTAAGGAGTTCCGTGAGCAAATGCGCGATCGTAAGCCAGTGTCCCGTAATATCCGCGGTTAACAACTATTTCCGATCCGTCCGCGCCTCTCCATATAAATTGCTTAGGTGTGTTTTTTCCGTTCAGAAGCTTTTCCGGACGATAGAACATATAGAAGTCGTATCCTGCAGAACTTAAAATTTGAGGCATCTGACTATGGCCGCCGGCAGTATCCGCGTTAAAAAAGAATCTGACGCAATCGGTAAATCCCGATAACGCTTTTTTGCCTGCAAGCATATTTCGCACATACGCTTCGGCCTGAAGAAAACCCGGGCGGCCGAGCGCCCATCCGCCTCCGGCAAAAATAAGCCGTCCTTCTTCGCAGGCTTTTTTAAACTGAGAAGCACGCTCGGGACAATATCTGAAAAAAACTTCCAGCTGATGCGCGTAATTGTCAAAAAGATAACAGTACGTCTTATGCTTTTCGGTATCGTCAAGCGCAGCGCATATCGAAGAAATATATCTTTCGATATGCCAGCTTCGCGGATTGGTCCAGCTGAAGTCGCCGTGACAGTAGTCAAGAGTATAAATAACAGGTTTATCCATTACACTCTCCGTTAAAAAGCGAACATTGCCGCGGCGCATACGGCCATAACAGTTGCAGCAGTCTGCATCCTGTTTACGCTTTCGCCGAAAATAAGTATTCCGAACAGGTACGAGAACACCATCGCGCAGCCGTTGAGAACAGATGCAGCCATTACCGCCCCCACTCCGCCGGGAGCCATAGCCAGCATAGACATATTGTTTGCCAAGCCGACAAGCAAACCGCTGCTTACCGCAATAAGTATCGGCGCCGCGACGTACAACGCGCCGCTACGTCGCCATGCCGGAAACAATTTTGTTATCTCGTCCGACGCAGGACGGGTGCAGACAGTGCAAATGATGCTGCCTAAAGACAAAATCAGACCGTAAAGAGATAAAAATCCGTCGGCAGACATCGTATCAAAAGATACCGGATTTTGCTGGATAAAAACCAGGCCTGCTCCGACGCCGTAGATTACAAAAGCCGCAAAATAAAGCACAGTGCAATACAGGTCGCTCTTCTGCCCGAATGAACGCGCCGAAGGAAACACTATTGCCGCGATCATAAACGCCATACCTATCGCTTTAAAAACGGTAACATGCTCGTTAAAAAACAGTATGCCCATAAACGCCGGCACAAGCATACCTCCGAGCACGGCAAACATTGAAAACATACCGAGATTTCCCCTGCCCGTGACTTTAATTCCCACGACAGTAGCCGAAAACGAACAGGACGTATATAAAAGCGCGATAACCAGCGAATACGGAGTAAAGCCGAGCGTAAACCGCCCGGCAGAAAGACTGTTTTTTATCAGGAAAAACGCGAATACCGCCGCGCCTGAAAATATCTGCATATAGGCGCCCGCAGATAAGGACTGGCCGGCGCGTCTTCTGTACAACTTTACAGCAGCCATCTGAGCGGATGTGCATAAACCGCCGAAGGCCAGCATCAACCAATAACGAAACATATTGATATTATAGAATCAGAGTAGCGAAGATGTCAAGTTTATTAAGTATTAATATATTTTTACCGTCACTTTTTACTGCGGAAATAATTTCGCCCGTTTCAAGCACTTTCGCGCTTGTTACGCAGTCATTAACCTGAACCGTCACGTTGTACAAAGGCGGAATAGTGTCAAACGCGCGGACTTTGCCGTTTTCATGATCGCCGGAGCGGTTAAGCAGCGTCACATAAGTATTACCGTCTTTTCGCATAACGCTGAGATCGATCTTGTGTCTGGACAAAACTCTTGCGACGGGACAGGAAAACGCGCGCTCCAATATAGCTCTCATCATGTCCGTCAGCACGAAGCTGTAGTTCTGTCTGTACTGTTCGCCCAATTTAAAAGGAACAAAATAAATTTCGCCCTTGCCGGAAGATTTTATAACGCACCAAGGCTGTGCCTCGCTTTCCTTAAAGCTGTCGGTATAATATGCGCCCATGCGTCTATCGCCCGAGCACTTGCGCCGAACCGTATCTATGCCGCACATAAAGCCGTTTTGCTCCGCGTATATAACGCCTTCCCGTTCTTCGCCGGCATCGATATCAATGTTCAGCGCGCCAAAAACGTTTGTGCCGACAGCCAGAAGCTTACCGCCGTTTGTCACAAATTCAAGCAGACGGTCGCGCATTTCGGCTTCAATCTCAGGCCAGTCCGGCAAAACTATAACCGGATATGAATCCATATGAGCGAGAGCGTTATGCGTAAAAAGAACGTCTACGCCGTAACCGGCGTCGGCAACGGCGAGCGTAAGCCCGGTAGTTTCGGCAACGTTTCTGTCATCGTATTTACTGAACAGCCATTTCTTATTGCGATAAAATCCTGCGTTGGAAAAGATCACTCCGACCTGAGGAACGACGTCCGCTTTATGCAGACAACGGTGCTCTCTCGCAAATACCGCCAATTCTTTGAGAACGGGAACTATCCATTTCTGAATATTCCCTCCTCTTTCGATATTGTAAACCTGCACGCCGCCGCCCAGACTTAAGGGCACGGCTATTTCCTGTTTGAGCTGTATGGCGGACTTATTGACGAAAAAGCCGTTCTGAATATTGAACGCCCAAGCCATCAAATCCCACGGCTTGCCTTGGGCAGGCAGACATCTCGCCTCGAAACGGGCAGTATTCAGACTGTCGGCCGCGTCATAGTCGCCCGATATGAAATCCACGTCAATATCCGGACGCTCGGGACAGAACGAAGTATAAAGCCAGTTGCTGGCTATCTCAAAATCCGGATAGGCCGCATGAACGGCGTCGACATATTTTTTCACATAGTCCAAAAAGCCGCGCCGGCAGAAATTTTTGTACTCTTCAAACGACTCGCCTGTCTTTTCCGGAGTCTTACCCGTGCGCTTTTTATACTCGTTTAACGCGGCTATAGAAAAATCCGGCTTTACGCCCCAACACTCGGCGTCCACCCAGGCGCCGTTCATTCCTCTGGATGCAAGCTCCTTCAGTTGCGGAATAAGCAGCTTTTCGGCATATTCGGAAAAAACGCTGTTTTCGTTTGTCCAGTTGCCGTTCTCGTCAATCTGCCGCCAATCTTCGTGCTCTTCGGAGGCTTTGTGATCCCACACTCCGCTGTAATGCGAAAGTAGCGCAACGCCGTATTTTTCGGTTATTTTCCGCCATTCCGCCAACAGATCCGTTTTGAGATTAGGATCGGTATTGCCCAGCTCGGAAAAATAGCTCGCATACCCCGGGTGGCCTTTCGTATCGCACTGGACAAAGTCAGGTCTTACTTCGCTTATCATGTATTCAACTTCGTCCGGTCTGAAGTTTGCGCCGAGATTTTCGGTTTTCCCGTCGGCGTGAAAATCAAAATGCAGTCCGAAATTGCTCTCGCTTCTTCTTTTCATACATTACTCCCGTCGGCTTTTTTCTCCGTAAGTCCCAAGCCGTATTTGTGATAAATATATACCGGTAAAGCGCTCCAGCCGTGACACAGACTGCCGGCATAAAAGAAGTCGTCTCCGCCCTTTATCGTCTCCCAGAACGAGGTAGCGCCGTGATACAGCATATATCCCCACTGCGTTTCGATATCTTTCCTTACATATTCAATATATTTGTCGCCTTCGGCGAGCAGTGCGTCGTACTTATAACCGAGCATACTCAGATTGATTTTGTAAAGATCGTTGGGCGCGGTAATCGCAGTCAGTAATCGGGCTTTGCGTTCGTCCGACACCGCTCCGCAGCACAGCACGAGACTCTGAGTAAGTTCGGCATAGTGCGAAAGCTCGCCGCCGATACTGTATGACGCATAAAGTCCTTTGCTCTCGTTCCAGAACACCCGATCGATATTAGCGTTTATCCTATCGGCCTCATCGGAATACTTACGGGCGTCGGCGTGTTGTCCTATGGCGTCGGCAATACCGGCGAGGCTTCGGAGAGCTATGGAAAAGTGCGCGTTCATAGGCGCAGGAAACTCGACGTCGTTTTCGCCTATCTCGTGGTCTCCCCAATTATTGACGAATCCGTCCGTCCAGTCATAAAAATTCCATATTGACGGATCGCTTCTGTCGCGCGTCAGCAAACCGTCTTTCTGCATAGACAGGTATCTGCTTACAACCGTTACACACTTGGGATAAAGCTCTTTTGCAAAATCCATATCGCCGGTACGCTCAAGATACTCCTTGACCGCGGTTATGTAAACGAATGAAAAGACCGGTATTGTAAGCTTCAGAACCGACGGACTGCATATAGGCAAATTGCCGTCATCGCGCAGTCTGAGGCTCATCAGTCTCAGCGCGGCCTTAGGAAAAGCGTATTCTTTAAAAGCGTAGTAGCCGCAAAGCATCTGCAATCTCGTGTCCATAGGATAAAGGCACTGCTCGCGCCACGGACAGTCTTCGTAATGCTCATGCATACACAGCGCCAAAGTGTCGACTGCTACGTCGTAAATGCGCTGATGCAGCGAATCGGATAATTTGAAATCGCATTTTTGCAGAGGGTAAGTTACTGCGCGCAGTCCGACATAGGTAATCACTGCCGATTTGCAATGCACAAATACCTGCAGGTACCTCAGCCCGATTCTTTTCATGTAATCGTCAAACCTGTTGACTCCTTTGACGCATTTGAAACTCATTGCAAAATTACGTCCGCTGATTTCGCTGCGCACGCGAAGATCGTCTAAGTGTTCTCCGTAAGCTATATCTATGTCGCCGGCTTCCGGAAGCTCCAGTTCGAAAGAAAGATATCCGGCAGTTTCTTTCCCTAAATCCACCAGAAAATAAATACCGTCCGCGCGTTCGTCGGTGCGGAACGCATACGCTTTGCCGCCGTATGAAAGCTCCGGCTTATAAACCTCGTCGCTGAGCGAATTTATGAGTCTGTGCGCCATAAAAGCCGTCTGCATACGTTTGGCGGCGCTGTCGCCGTTCCCGTTTATAAAGATTCCCTGAGTTATAACGGTTGTCGGCAGCGGCTGAGAGACATTGAGTCTTTTGACCGGACGCGGAAACAGCTCCCTGTCCTTTTCCGTCCTGACGGCAGGCGCGAATCCGTCCGCGTCCTCAAGCAGCCAGTTGTCCGCGGCAGTGAAGTCGTATGCGTAACTGTACCCGAGCTGCCCGGAAAAATACGGAAGCTCGCCGGAAACGTATCCGCGCGCAGGTCTGCACATTATTCCCGGCTGAGATTCGGCAAGCACCGAACCGTCGCTGACGATTTCAAATATAATCCCCGGAACGTCGGCGATGTGCCAGAAAAACTGCTCGTTTACGGCATAGCCTATTACGCACAGTCGGTTTTTGCCGGGTGCGATTAACGGCGTGACATCAATCTCGTCATAAACCTTATATTCGGGAAAGTCGTGGTACTGTCCGCTGCCGGCAAAATTGCCGTTGATGTACGCGGCATAGTTCGCTGCCGAACTTATCAGCAGCGTAACCTTGCCGCGTCCGTTCCAATCAAACGGACAAACGAATTCAATGTGTTGATTTTTGACGCTCTGCGCGTTCCAGATCCACTCTGCGGAAAATTTTCTTTTCATAATACCCTGTCAAACTACAATAAACGAATCCACATAAACGGTAATAGGGCCGCTTCCGCTTATATTAACGGTAACTTTCTCTAAAACATTTTCAGCCGAAACCATTCCGAACGGCTTAGCGTGCGACGACATGGGCAGCTGCACTCTGTACCATACTCCGGCAGGCATACCGGCATTGATATAATAGCTGCTCGGGCTGTTGCCGCCTATTACTATCTGCACCGTGTCCGCTTCCGCTTCGATGTACATCCAGAAGGTCAGCTCGCTTTCTGTCCCCTCAAGCTGCAGCATCGGCGCAAAATCAAGCTTTGCCTGCCCTTCGCCCGACACTTTTATACCGTAATCGGTAATACACTCGCCGGCTGCTGCAATTTCGATTTTACTTCCCGCATCCGAGTTCATATATTGCGTGTCGAAAATTTCAGGATGTGCGGTTTCAAGCGCGTTTGCGGAAGATTCGCATATTACATACAGAGTTTCTGTTGTCGATCCGGCGGCGTTTGTAAGCGTATACACTATCTCGTAAGACCACCCTCCGGCCAGATCGATCGAAGCGGGATTATCGCCGTACTCGGTAACTTCGGTGCGCACACGGTCGCCGTAAAGCAGATTGTTGTTTGACTTATAAACTTTCCATGTGAGCGTTCCGTCGCCTGCCTCCGGAGCCGGTATTGCGTAAGTTCCCGCTTCGGCGCGTATGTGCGTGTTTTCGAGGACAATTTCAGGCAAGCCGGGTACGATAACCGTAACGGAAACCGTATACGTTTCTGTTCCGAAAGCGTTAGTCGCCGAGTATACTATGATATATACGCCGCCGGACGTCGGAGTGAACGTCTCGGGACTGCCGTCGGCAAACACCGTGCCTTCGGGCGAGAGCACCTTCCAGCTCACCGCGCTGCCGTCGGTCGCAGTTACCGCGGGTACGATATATTCGGTATTCACGTCCGTTTCGGCAGTTATATCCGACGGCACGTTGAACGTAAGCGCGGCATTTGAACTTACGGTAAGCAGATCGAAGTATACGTCTATAGCGCCTTCGCCGTTTACGGATACGCTGAAGTTAACGAGATTATTGTCCGCGTCTATTGCGCCCCATGCCTTATGCCAGTCAAGCGGATAATCGCTTACCCTCGTCCATATTCCGGGATAAAGCGTTATGTTCGCGCCTGAGATGCTGTACGACATAGTAACGTTGTTTTCGCCGGCATTGAACGCCCAGAACGAGAAGCCGGTAGCACCGGAGCTGAGATAAATATCCGGTTTAAAGCTGAATGCCGCGCTGCCGTTTCCGTTAACGTGTATGGTCTTTTCGGTAAGTCCCACCGGCTCAATCGCAGCGGTTCCGGCAGATGAAGTCAGATTGTCCGCCGAAAACGCTTCCGCATACAACTCCTCCAGCCTGTATCCGCCTTCGCACGCTACATACTGCACAACGACTGTGGTTCCGTCTTCATTAGTTGCGGAATACTCGATTTTATAGGACACCGCTATAACAGCGTCAAAGTTTACCGGACTGTTATCTTTAACGAGCGTTTCGGCACCCGTCGATTTGTCAAGCTGATAAACTTTCCACGTTACCGCGCTGCCGTCGTTTACCGAAGGCGGCGTAATCGTGTAATTTATCGCTCCTGCAGCCCCCGTATCAATAAATACGTGTTCCTCGTCCAAGGTAAGTATAGGAGTATTGGCAACCGCGGTCACATTTATTTCATATTCTTCTGTTCCGAAAGCGTTAGTCGCCGAGTATACTATGGTATATACGCCGCCCGACGTCGGAGTGAACGTCTCGGGACTGCCGTCGGCAAACACCGTGCCTTCGGGCGAAAGCACCTTCCAGCTGACCGCGCTGCCGTCGGTCGCAGTTACCGCAGGCACGGTATAAGGCTCGTTAAGATCGGCTTCGGTAACAATGTTGTCGGGCACTTCAAAGTCAAACGCCGCGGTACTGAATACCGTAAACAAATCAACGTAAACCGAAATTTCTCCGTCAGACGAAAAGCTCACTTCAAAGTTGACAAACCGGTTATCCTCGGTGATATACTGCCAATCTCTGTAGTTGCCGAGCGGATACGATACTCTGTACCAAACTCCGGGTTTAATCGTATAGGCTACAGCCTTTCCGATTATTGCGGAAACGTCCTGAGCGGAATCGTTATACACCCACAGCGATATATCAGTAAGACCGGCGCTCATATATACATTCGGGGCGAATGTAGCCGCAGCGCTGTCCGAACCGGTGATATGTATCGTTTTGTCGGTAATTCCCGCTGCTTCAATCGTGGCAGTTCCGGCTGACGCGGTAAGATTGTCGTCAATAAAAGCTTCGCCGTGTATCTCTTCCAACCGATACCCGCCTTCGCCGACTATATACTGTACTGCTGTAGCCGTTCCGTCTTCATTGGTAGCGGAATACTCTATTCTGTAGGATACGGCAACAACAACATCAAAGTTAACGGGACTGTTTTCCTTCAAAAGACTATAGGTTCCGTCTCCCCATTGCAAGTTGTTATTGCACTGATACACCTTCCATGTAACGCTTTCCCCGTCTTTGGTTGTGGGCGCTGTTATCGTGTAATTGGCCGCTCCTGCCGAACCCGTATTTACAAACACGAATTTTTCGTATTCGTTGAACACGGGCACGTTCGCTATGCTCGTTACTTCAAGCTCGTATGTAGATGTTCCGTAAGGGTTGGTCGCCGAGTATACTATGGTATATACGCCGCCCGACGTCGGAGTGAACGTCTCGGGACTGTCGTCGGCAAACACCGTGCCTTCGGGCGAGAGCACCTTCCAGCTCACCGCGCTGCCGTCAACCGCTGTTACCGCGGGTACGGTATATTCGGTATTCACGTCCGTCTCGGCAGTTATATCCGACGGAACGTTGAACGCTAAGGCCGTATTAGTGTATACGGTTATAAGATCAATATATACGTCGATTTGTCCCTCGCCCGTTACGGTGATCTTGAACGCGTCAAGCGTGTTGTCCGCTCCTATAACGCCCCAACTCTGCAGCCATGTGTTCGGACTTTCCACAGGGAAATTGACGCGCCACCAGACTCCTCCGCCGACCGAAGCAAGCACTCCGTTGTCCGCAAGCGTTACCGATACGGCGCTTCCTCCGGCATTGTAAATCCAGAACGGCAGACTGGTTAACGCTCCTCCGAGATACATATCCGGCTTGAAGATAAACTCTACCTTGCCTTCTCCGTAAGCGTGTATGGCCTTTCCGCTCATTCCGCCGCTTATCTCGGCTTTTCCGTTGTTAATCTCTATATATTCGGCGGTATATAGCTCTTCATACAGAGTGTCCAAATGGTTTCCGCCTTCGCCTACGACATACTGATTGACCTTTGTCGTTCCGTCTTCGTTGGTCGCGGAATATTCTATCCTGTAGGATACCGCTGAAATTACATCGAAGTTGACGGGGCTGTTATCTTTAATGAGCGTTTCGGCTCCGTCTGCAAAACGAATGTCGCAGGCCACCTGATACACCTTCCATGTAACGCTTTCCCCGTCTTTGGTCGTGGGCGCTGTTATCGTGTAATTGGCCGCTCCTGCCGAACCCGTATTTACAAACACAAATTTTTCGTATTCGTTAAATACCGGTACGTTCGCTATGCTCGTTACTTCAAGCTCGTATGTCGACGTTCCGTAAGGGTTGGTCGCCGAGTATTCTATGGTATATACGCCGCCCGACGTCGGAGTAAACGTCTCGGGACTGCCGTCGGCAAACACCGTACCTTCGGGCGAGAGCACCTTCCAGCTCACCGCGCTGCCGTCAACCGCTGTTACCGCGGGTACGATATATTCGGTATTCACGTCCGTCTCGGCAGTTATATCCGACGGAACGTTGAACGCCACGGCGTCGTCCGTATGCACGGTCAACAGATCGGCGTAAATATCAATCGTCGCTCCGTCAAACGACAGCGAGAGAGTATCGAACATATTGTCGCTTGTCACGACTCCCCATACCTTGAGATACTCAGTTACGGGCAGATCGACGCGATACCAGATACCCGGTTCTATTACATAAGGAGTGCTCCAAGCCTTTGAACCGGCAACGGTCATATTAACCGCTCCGTCTCCGGCATTGTAAATCCAGAACGGCATACTGGAAAGACCTGCGCTCAGATAAATATCGGGCGCGAAAATTACGTCAGCTTTCTGCGTACCGGTGACGTGAATTGCTTTACCGGTTATTCCTCCGCCTATATCAGCCTGTCCGCCGCTTGCGGTTATGCTGTCCGAAACGAAACCGTCGGGCTGGGCCTGTTCCAGACGTGTGCCGCTTTCAACGGCCAACCTCTGCGATTTAACTACTGTCGCGACCGAATTGGCCGAGGTGTAAACTATTTCGTAAGTATATCCGGCGTCGGCGGTAAACGATTCGGGGCTGTTTTCGGCAACGACCATGCGCAATTTATCGCCGTATAAAAGATTGCTGAAAATGCGGTAGACCGTCCATGATACTTCCGTAGCGTTATTGAGCGAAGGGGTTTCAATATAATATACTCCTGCGTCTATGCGCAAATCGTCGGCGCCGTCAAGTATTATTTCGGGTACTGCGCCGAACAGTACGCTGATCTCTCTCGTCGTCTCGCCGTAAACGTTTGAAGCGTAATAGACGATTTTGTATTCGCCGGGTTCGTCGGGAGTAAACGACGCTACGTTATCGGCGTATTTGGTCCAACCGTCTCCGGCTTTTTTGTAAACCTCATGCGAAACGGCCGCTCCGCCGGAAGCCTGTGCGTCGGGTACGGTAAATTCAGTCAGTTCAACGCTGTGTTCCTCGTATTGTCCGACGGTGATCGACGGGCCGCTCTGTTTGGGCGACAGCGTAAAGAAGCCGATGTACGCCTCGATCTGTCCGCTTCCCGATACCGAAAAGCTGACCTTTTCAAGAACATTCGTCTCATTATTAACGCAGCCCCAATCGCCATACCAGCTTACCGGCAAGTCGAAACGCAGCCAGCTGTTCGCCTTAAGCGAGTAAGTAGTGGCTTTTCCGAACGTAAATGTGAGATCGGTATCGCCGGGGTTGAATATTGCAAAGCCAAAATTCTGCGCCGTACCGATATCCGTGTTGAAAGTGATTTCCGACGCAGCCGTGCCGTCGCCGTAAAGCCGATACGCCTTGCTGTCGCCCAGCAGATACGCCTTGCGGTTACTTACCGAAGCGGAGCCGAGCGTCGCTTTGATATTGTCAGCCGAATACAGCTCGGGATACGCCGCTTCAAGCCGCGTATAAGAATCCGCGCCTATGACAAGTATGTTAAGACAGGCAGTGCGGGAAGAATCTGAATTGACCGCCGTATATTCTATCTGGAAGAATCCGCCGTCGGCATTAAACTGCGCGTCGTTATCGGAACCGACCTGCGAGCGCACGCCGTCTGTCATACGGTAAATCTTCCAGCTCAGAACGCCTTCATTGGCTACCTGAGGCTCGGGCACGGTAAACGTTCCGGCGCTGACGATAACGTTGTAATCGTCAAGCGTGATGGTCGGAGGAGTTCCGGAATAAATCTCCAGCCTCAGCTCAGACGCGCCGTTGCTGTTTGAGGCAGTATATACGATTGTATACGTTCCTTTTACCTCTGCGGTAAATCCGGCGGCATTATCGGCGCCTACCTGATTGCCCGAAGGATCGAATATCTGCCATTTGTCCAGCTCGCCCTTTTCAACTGTCGGCTGCGGAACGGTATATGTATCGCCGAGATTGACTTCAGAGGAATATTCGTCTTCAATGCTTATGAGCGGTTTGGACTGATCCGATTTGTTTGCAAAGAAATTATCGAAATAGAACGTTATGGGCTCGTCCTTACTGTTGTTGGTGGTAATAAGATTGAAGTTTTTAAAGTCGTAAATATCGTATTTGTAATGATCCGTTTCCTCGTTGAAGCCAGGCAGATTCATCATATCTTCGTCTTTGAAATCTTTAAGCTGCTCGATGGTGAACTCAAAACGCGTCCACGCATTGGCTTTCGCCACGCCTATCGGTTTGAAAGCGAAAGTTATGAACTGGTAATCTTCGTCGTTGTCGTTGTAAATATCGAAACTGATCGAATAATATGACGATATGTCGCTGATCGGCGTAGAACGCATTATAAAGCCGGGAGTAGTGCTGCCGCCGCCAGTAGCCGGAGCGGTGAACTTGAAAGAGCCTGTGCCCTGCGAAACATACTGCGGATCGGTGTTGTGAGTAAGCTCGGAAGGAGAATAAATATAATTTATTATGCCCCACGCGCTGAGGTATTCGGCGCGGTCGGCGGATTCGAGCTCATCCTGTTCGCGTATCTTTACGTCCGTAGGGATAGCTTCGGCAGTTGTATGAGCTACGAAATTATCCATATACAAGACGCGGTCCGGTTGATTTTTTTCAGTTGCGTTATCGAACGCGAACAGCAGTCTGGTAATATTTTTGATGTCGATGAGCTGGTTCAGAAAACCGCGGTCAAACGCGATTTCCACCGCGTTTGCGCCTGGCTGCAGAACGATCTTCTGTTCGCTGGAATACTGCAAGGTATTCTGATCGTTGAGTATGGCGAACTGAAAATACATATTTAACGCTGTCGACTGTGCGTTATATACGTCAACCGACATTCCCGTCGTATCTGTGTAATCCTGCTTGTTGAGCCACGCCGTATCGGTATAAATAGTCATAGTGGGTCTTGCCGCGGCTCCTGCGGTATAATCTCCGCTGACAGTCAGCTTGGCCGCATAATTCCCCTCCGTGACATATTCGTCATCCGTCACAAGATCAGCTTTGCCGAACATATTCTGCCAGTTCATCGACAAAAGCTCGTCGTAGGATTCAAATCCCGAAAGCAGAACCGTCGATTGAGAACCGCCCTTCTTGCCGCACCCGACCGCGCAAACGGCGGTCAGGCACAGTATAAGAACAGAAACAAAACATAATAGCTTCTTTTTCATATTCCCCCCTTTGTCAGCCTTTATAGCTGCAGATGAAGTTATCGAGATAGACCGTCAGAGTCGTTTCGTCTTCGCGCGGGAAGCGCAGTGACAACGCGTCTGCCGAATCGAGCATATCGGTGCTGCCCACCTTCCAGTCGATTTCGTAAACTTTCGACAGCGTTATATGATTCCACCCGGGTTTGACTTCTGCCGACATAACGCGTTTCGAACGTGTACCAGACTGCAGATATACAAGAAGAGTTATCGTCTCGTCTGAATCGCTGTAAATGTCGAACTCTATCGTATCAAGATTGCTCAGTTTTTCATCCTTCCACAATGCTGACGCCGCGGCGGTAAGCGACGGCTGATAATTCGCGTTTTCGTAATCGTCGCCGCGATAAGGAGCGATAACCGCCTTAAGCGAATAATCGCCGTCGGTGACCTGTTCGCTGCTTCTGGTGACTGTGATATGCTCTTTGTCATATCCGTCCTCAACTGCGTCGCTGCCCACAGAAGGTACCCAGGCGGATACCTCGCCGTCCGTCTCCATGCTGGTCAGACTGCTGACGCGGTTGGTAATGAATTTTTCAACGGTAACGGTTTCTCCGCCGTTAGTGAAGGAAGCGCTGAAATAGTTCGCCGCCTCGTCGAGCGCAAGCTCGTAGCTGAATTTAAGTCCCGAACCTGACTGAGCGCCGTTAATCGCGGTTCCCTCCACTTCAAGCGTCGTCCCCGCCGCGGCATATACGGTAATATAAGCTTTCTCGGTTGCGGGATCGATGCGGTCGAGCAGAATGATCGCATGGCTGCTGCTGTTAAGAAGCTCTATAAGCGCAGCAACCTCACGGCGGGCGTCGCGCAGCTTGCTTACGTCGGTATCGGCAATTGTGCCGTAGTATATGGAGTCATAAAGCTCGCTGAGAATCTGATCTATATCGAAGCCTTCTGCCCTGAATTCTTCGGCGTACTGTCCGGCAAGAGTTTCGAGCATAAGCAGATATTCGTAGTCTTCCATGCCGTCGCGTATAGCCTCGAGACGTATGCTGGGAACAGGTCCGTCTATACCGTAACGCTTACCGGGATATACGAGGAATCCGTCGCCCATTGCGCTGATAAACGCTTCGGGATCGTTATAAGGATCGCGCGGGTAGCGGTTCTGCGCGTCGTTTACGTTGACGTAAACCGCAGTACCCCAATAAAGAACGCCGTTTACGCCGTAATCGCGCTGCATCCAGCTTAGCGCCCGAGCGGTGATCAGATTTGCGTCAAGGTGATAATTGGGATAAGGCGAGTAAGGATAGCAGGCGGTGTACCACCACGTCGTGCCGCCCCCGCCGTAGGCTTCGTACGCCTTTTGCCTGTAAAGCTCGCGCCGTCCTTCGGTATCGAGCTCGTTTACGAGCGGACAGAACGTGCGTACGCCTTCCATTTCGGAATAATAAGGAGCGGTGACAACGTGCTCGACGTAACGGATCTGATCGGCTGTGACGCCGTATGCCGCCAGCTGATCCTCGCTGTACGAGTCGGCAATCTCAGCCAGCTTATCGACCATTTTTTCGTTATTGTATTTGGTTTCGGCCATACGGT
Organism: uncultured Bacillota bacterium; assembly: GCA_949294845.1. Taxonomy (GTDB): domain Bacteria; phylum Bacillota; class Clostridia; order Christensenellales; family Pumilibacteraceae; genus HGM11386. Next base: position 14,115 of record CASFJH010000047.1, read on the forward strand.
TAGAGCCTTCCGTATGCGGCTCGTCCAGAGCGTGCCAATATATATAAAGCTTCTCGATAAGATTGACCTCCGGCGTGGAATTTTCGACTAACGCGCGGATATAATCTTCAAAACGGTCAATATCCACCTTCGGTCCGCTCTTATTTATTTCGGGAATGTACTCTGAAGTGCCGGTTATGTACAGATTATACGCAGAGCAGCGCGGATCGGCCGCATATTTTTTAGCCGCTTCCACATAAGCGTCAATATCGTCCTCGAATACCGGAAGCTGATCGGTGCTTACTCTGTAATCGAGCAGAAAATCGGTGTATTTCTCGTACATTTCCATGCTGTTGTCAAGCTCGCCGTTTATCAGGTATTCGCGGAAATTATAGAAAGAGCTCTTTACATGGTTTTCTTCGGGTACTGCAAAATTCCATACCGTTACCGATGCGGAAACGGGATAAGTCTTGCCGTCCACCGTCAGCGTGAACGTACCTGTATAAAGTCCGGCGGGAGTTTCGGCCGAAGTTTTTATCTTAACCCATACGCTCTGATTCTCTCCGGCGGATACCGTCGTTTCTCCGTATTCTGCGGCCGTTTCCATCGGAAGCAATGCGTCCGGATACCAGCCGGTAGGCATTCCTGCCGAAGACGAAGACGACTTGGTCACTTCGATATATTTCTGATGATATACCGTCATCATGCCGGTATCGATCCTGTTGCCTTCCGCCGAAGTAAGGTCGGCTACGGTGAAATCATACGAAGAAACGTCCTTGTCGGGTACAAAAACCAATTGCGCGCTTTCATACTCGTTTTTCGCCATTTCAAACGTCATCGTGCTCGATTCGGTCATCGGATCGGCTTCACGCATGACTTTAACAGTGTTCGGCGCTTCGTATATCAGCACCGAATTGCTTCCGCCGTTGCTCTTTTCGCCGCAGGCAGTCACGCCGAAAGCCATTACGAACGCGAGCGCGGCGACGACAATCCTTCTGAATTTTTTCATTCTGTTTTCCTCCGTTAAGCGCTTACGCCTGCCAGATCGCACAGCGTGCTCCATCTTGCAAATACGCTCTCGTATTCGTTTTTCCAGAAAGTTTCCGCGTCCATCTTATCCGGAGAGCCGGTTGCCGCGCCTAACGCAAGCTGCGGAGTGTTGATGTTGAATTCGAGATCGGTCTTGTAGAAGATGGGGTTTTTGGAATCGGCTATGGAAAGATACGTTACGTTTTTGATAATTTCGGCCTTGTCTTTCTGGAAGGTCGTCTGCTCGTCTTTGAGCACAACGTTGCTGTTGTCGTACATAAGGAAGGACGCCGTATTGTCGTAATATATCTGCGCCGCCTCATTAGTGCTCATAAATTTCAGAAATTCCTTCGCGCCTTCCTTTGCGTTGGCGTATACCGGAATCGTAGCGACGTGCTCAAACCCGGAATTGTAGGAATAGCTGCGTATCTTCGTCAGCTCGGCAAAGTCCTCGGCGTCTATTCCTTCCGGACAGCCGGTTCCGTCGTCAATTGCAGTTATGACGTTGCGAAGAGTCTGTTCGTCGCGTATCGTTTTGAAGCGCCAGCCAAGCGAATTTCCGGCTGGCTCCTTGAGTATGGAGCTGAGTACCGGCGGACGCATAAGTCCGACGTCGACTTCGCCCGGCTCGTAGGACGATTTCTTCATTTCCACTTCAAGCCAACCGCCGGTAGGCATCATAACGACCTTCTCTTTGTCGTTGTACAGCGTCATCTGCGCGTCGGTGTGAATGTACGACAAGCTTTTGGTATGACTGTTAGACGTGTCGTATATCATATCCTCGAGAGCGTTGAACGCTTCGAGCCGGCCGTACTGCCTGAACGCTTCGGCCGAGAATTCGCCGTCGGAATCTATGCAGTTCCAGAACTCCTCCATCCCGAGCTCGCCGACATACTGCGCCCACCAGGGCAATACCGCATAATCCCAGTATCCGATGCGTCCGGGCCATACGAAGGGCGTATACCCTGCCGTCTTGATCTTGCCGATCAGCCCGACCATTTCGTCCGTAGTGCGCGGTACGGTCCATCCGTTCTGCTCGAAATAATCGGCGCGGTAAGCAATGCCGTTAGGATCGGACGTCCACGGAAAAGCGTAATACTTACCGTTGAACTCGAAACGTTTCAAATAACTGTCGTTCATTTTGTCGCGTATTTTAACGCCGTCGGTTTCCTCGTCCAGAAGATCGGAAAGATCTTCCAGAGCGCAGTCGTAACCTTTGATATAGCGGTCGCCGCGATCGACAATATTCATATAGTTAAGCTCGGCGCTTAAAAACAGATCGGTCGGGTTCACGCTCGGACCGGATTGAAGCTTGGCTTCGGTCTGCTGAGCAAGAAGCTGCGAATTCGCTATGATATGCACCGTATAATTATCGTATTTCGCCTCGAAAGCGTCGGCTATCTTGCGAAAAACATCGGTACCGTAACCGCCGTCGAATATTTCGATAATAATATCGGTTTCGGTATCGGGCAACGCCTCGCTTCCGCATCCTGTCAACGGAACGACGGCAAAAACAAACGCCAGAATAAATGTTACAATCTTTTTCATCGCATCCTCCTGCTACTTGAATTTTTAATTTAACCTTTCAGTCCGCCGGCAACGGTGTTTGACATTATTACGTCCTGAAAAGCGATAAAAAGCGCAAGCACCGGCAGCATCGAGATAAGCACGCCGGCAAAATACAACGGCTCGTTGTTGGACTGAGTAGACACCTGTTTGAACAGAAACAGCCCCGTAGGAACGGTCGGATAATCGGGCAGATACAGAAGCGGAGTCATATAATCGTTCCACACTCCCACGCAGGCGATTATGAACAGCGAGAAAAACGCCGGACGCGCCTGCGGCATCATTATTTTCAGGAAAACCTGCCAGTTGGACGCGCCGTCGATAAATCCCGCTTCCGCATAACTCCACGCAACGTTTTTGAAGAATCCGTACATGACGATAAAGTTAAAGCCTATGCCGCCGGTAGCCGTTACCAGATATAACGGCGAGTTGTATATATGGAGATTATGTATAAGTCTGTAGTAAGCAGGCATAGAGCCTACAATGGGGATTATCATGACGAAAATGCTTACGCCGTATATTACCTGTCTGCCGGGAAAGCGGTACTTTGCGAGCGCGTATGCCACCATTGTGGACGACGATATTCCGAGAAAGGACGTTCCGACGGTAAACCATACGCTGTTGAAGAACATCGCTCCGAGATTCGTATAATATAGCGGATTTGATTTCGGAACTTTAAGAAACGAGAAAACCGTTATGTAATTTGAAAACAGCCAGTCCTTAGGCAGAGAAAACGAATTGTCGAAATACTCCTTATTCGTTTTGAGCGAATTGAGAAAAGCCCATACAAACGGGTAAATCAACGATACTGCGTAAATAAAGAAGAACACGCAGACTATCGCGAGAATTAATTTTTCGAAACGGCTCTTTGCGAAGTTACGGTGGCGTTTAGCTTTGATTACAGGTACGACTGAAGGATTGTTCATCTTTGCCTCCTCAATATTCGACGTCCGTTCCGATATGGTCGAGCAGCCAACGCACAAACAGCACTATAGGCAGCCCGAACAGCGTGAACACCAGACCGACGGCCGACGCATATTCGTATGACGCCGTAACGGTCTGCTCGTAAATCCAGTATGAAATCGTGTAGGTATTGAATTCGCCTTCGGTAAACAGCAGTATCGGCCCGCTGGCGGTAAAGATGCTCACGCACGCCAGCAGTAACACAGTGGAAAGAGTCGGCCATATCAGAGGTATGACTATCTGGAACAGCTCCCTGAAAAAGCCTACGCCTTCGAGATGTCCGTATTCGACTATTTCCTGAGGAATACGCGCCATTGCGCCGTTAAAGAGTATCATATTGACGCCGAAACCTGTCCATAATCCGTAAAAAACTATCGACCACAAAGCGTAGCGGCTGTCAGCCAGAAGCGCGGGCGGTTCCTCCATGCCGCACATCTGAAGAAATTCTACAACCGGTCCCATGAGCAGGTATCTGTAAAGACTGGTCAGCACGACCGCGGATATTATTGAAGGTAAAAAGAAGATCACTCTGTAAAACTTGTACAGGAAAACTTTTTTATACAGAAAATAGGAAAAAAGCAACGAAAGAGGAAACTGTATGAGTATGCTGGATCCGAAAAAGATCAGAGTGTTTTTGGTCGCCTGCGCCATTACGGAGCCGGCAGTCCCGAGCTCGCGGAAAAACAGACTGAAATTATTAAGCGACCAGTTGCCGTTTGCGTCTTTGAACGCCAGCATTATAGACGAAATATTAACGACTATCCAGAATATGACGAAATTTACAACGGCTACCACAAGAAGACTTGCGACAAAACCGTAACTGTTTAATTTTCTTCTGTTTAATCCGCTTTTAGCGACGGCATGCAACATATTATCTCCTTCGGGTTAAATTCATTTCACAGCACTTGAAAGACCGGCGTCGATAGCGCAGTACAGCGCGCCTTTGATCTCGGCCTCCCCTGCGTCCATACTGGCGTTAAATACTTTGGTAGTAACGTGCGAATATGTATCGTCGAGCATTGACTGCACCACGCTGCGGTATTTTTCGCCGAAAGCCATATTCATTCCCGCCAAAACTACCGAATTGAGATCGAGGAATTCCGCAAGATTGCGTATAACGCAAGCCATTATCTTGGCGTGCATCGTAATGGTCGCAGCGCACAGCGGATCCCCCGCCCTGAACGCCGAAATTATATCGCCGATCGCCACTTTTCCTTTTTGAGAATATATCTCCGAAAGCGACGATTCGGCTCCGTCGGCCAGCTCGGATTCTATGATTTTGATCAGCCGTTCGGTAGAACATGAGCTGGTGAGCGTATTATGTTTATAGCGATTGAAATAATCGTTTATTTCGTTGTTTACGTCAATAGTCATAAGTCCCAGCTCTCCGGCGAAACCGTTATGTCCGTCGTATATCTGGCCGTTAAGACAAAGCGCGCTCCCCAGACTGGATACGTAAAGAGTGTCCTGAATTTTATCGCCTAAAGTCCCGTATCTTTTTTCCCCTATAAAAGCAAAATGCAGCATATTGCGGATGACTACGGGCACCCCGAATTCGCGTTCAAAAACCTCTTTAAGATTGATGTTCTCATAGTCGCGTACAAACGGCGCATACACAAAAGCGCCGCTGTGCTTATTGATTTTGCCCGGAGCGGCTATGCTTACGGCAAGCAGCCTTCTGCCCTTGCATGCAGGCGCCGAAAGCAGCTCGCGCAATTTCCCTTTTATAAATTCAACGTCTTCTATGCCGAGCTCGGCGTAAGGCGCCTGCTCGTAAGAAGCAATTATTTTTCCCGAAAGATCGGCTACGTTAATCAAAGAAGAGGAAGTCAGCATGACCGAAACGACCAGCCCGCCTTCCGGATTTATTCCGACAACTACAGGTCTGCGGCCTTTGAATGTCTGCTCCGAATCGCGGCGGACAACCAGTCCTTCTCCTTCCAGCTCTTCGACAATACCGGTAACGCCCGAGTTGCTCAGCTCCAGATGTTTGGACAGCTCGCTGCACGACAGCTCGTTGTCTACAAGCAACTTAAGTATAGTAAGCTTCTTAAGCGTTCGCGTATTCCCGATGCCGCCGTCCTGCTTCCATGCGTGTATGGCAGATTCAGTCATCAATATTTCCTCCATGTTTTCAAAGACAGTATAAACCATAAAATCGCGTTTGTCAATACTTTTTTTATTTTTTTTGAAAAAAATATGCCAATATTTGGTGCATGTATAACATTTTTGCCATAATATTCTATGTTGTTTTTTCTTTTTTTGAAATAATTTTTGATTTTTCTCTTGACAACGTAACTTTTAAATGCTATATTTATGTTAACTTATTATCATACAACCGAATTCCGGCTGATTGAGAGGGAAACATGAAAAACACTTATCGCATTTATCCATACCCAATGAAAATTACGGAAACCGACGGATTTTTTTGCGGTACACCTTATTGTGACGAAAGCGATCCGTCATACGACGGCATAAGAGATTACTTCGGAGCCGGCGATACTGCGATAAAATTCTCTTCTTCGCGCCCGATGCCGGAAGAAGCTTACATACTTACCGTTTCACAAGACGGCATTTCAATTGAGGCGGGCGGATTTGCCGGACATTTTTACGGCGCCATGACCTTGTGGCAGCTTAAAAAGCAATTCGGTACGCATATTCCCTGCCTGACCGTATGCGACTCTCCTGTAGTAAGCCACCGCGGAGTTCAGATATGCTACGGACAGGTAAACGTGGAATATCGCCGGGATTGGATCTTCCGTTTTATACGCCAGATGGCCGAAATAAAGATTAACGCCGTATATCTCTATCTCGAGTGGGACTTCAATTACGCCTGTCTCCCCCACGTTAACGGCTCACGGTTTATAGGCGGCGCACAGGCGCGGGAAATAACCGATTACGCAAAACGTTATAATATAAAAATCATACCCTCCGTAAACCTTATGGGACACAGTTCCGGCCTGCTTTCGCTTCAGAAATATCATAATCTTATGGAATACGATTGCGCAACGCAGACCGAACGTACTGCGCTTACCGACGCGCTGTGCCCTTCCAATCCTCGCCTGAAAGAACTAATTAAACTGTTCGTAGACGAGCTGTGCGAGTGCTTTGACAGCGATATAATCCATGTCGGCGGAGATGAAGTCGCTCTTATCGGCACCTGTCCGGAGTGCAAAAAGCTCTTTTCGGAAGTCGGCCGCATGGGAATATACCTCGAGTATTTTATTTATATAAACGGGTTGCTGAAATCGCACGGCAGAAAAATGGGCGTATGGGGCGACCAGATACTTATCTTCCAACCGGGGAGCAAATTCTGGGTGGACAAGGAAATCGAGACGAAATTCTTCGAGCAGAATAAAAAGCTGTTCGATCACATACGGGACAATACAATTATATACGATTGGTGGTACGAAGGCGGCAGTCCCGAATCCATAGCGTTTTTAAAAGAAAACCGTCTGCAATTCGTCTCCTGCTCTTCAACAAACGGCTGTTATACAGCCGGAATTACTCTTTCGCAGCAGAAGAGCCAGAGGAGTCTGTACAAAGACGCCCTTTCTTCAGGCGCTTACGGTATTCTTACATGCGACTGGATGAACTACATCGGTTACCATGCGGAGCTCGGCGGACTGAATCTGGCAAGCGGCGCTTTGTTCTCATGGAGCGGTACGGACAGATTCGATACGGACGAATCGTTCGAGCGTTTCAGAAGAATATACGCATTATACAGATACGGCACGGAAGCCATTGTGGATTATCTGCACATGACAAGCGATTATAATTCCGAATTGCTTGCGCTGTTTCCGCAGAAATTCAGGGGCAACGCCCTTCGCAAATCGGTGTTTTTCAGCGATAATCCGCTGGATATATTCATGCGTTTCGACGTGTTTTTCTCCGACGGCAAGCTGGCGGCATATAAACGCGCAATAGATAAGCTGGAAAAGCTTTGGGATAAAGCGTCCTCCGAAACGGACGATCCTTGGTTTTATCTGCAGAAAATGCCTCTGTTGGTTCATCAGCAGATTTACAGGCGTTACGTCGCGTTCGACGCCTTTTACCGCGAATACGACAAGTCAGCGAATATGCAGTTTGACGACACGGCCGGTTTCCGACGCGCCATCGGCCGCTGCAAAAGGATATTAAAAGCTCATCGCGACAACGATTACGCCGAAATTATTGACTATGCGGAGGAAATCTGCAATAAGCTCGGCATGGACTACGCTTCGGTGCTTCGGCTTAAAAAAACGCGCGATAATCTGAACAAATTGATCCGCTTCCTTACCCGCATGACTCAGTCCGATCGCAGTCTGCCCTACGTCGGTATGCTTTCGTCGTATCTTTTTACGCGCATCGAGTCCCCTTTCTGGTATCCGCGATCATACGAATGGGCTAAAGAACAGCCGCCGTTCGTTTCATACGAAGTCGACGACAGGTCGCTCGCCATGTGCTACGATTTTGACTACGATAAACTCAATCCGCTTAAATAAACGCCGGCACAAGCCTGCCCGGCTTCAGCCTTGCGCTCGCGCACTACGAAAGTTGATTGGAGTTCATATTAAAAACCGCAATATAAAAAACCGCGAGGCGGCTGCCGCGCGGTTTTTTCTGATAGATAACTGAAACGTGTTTACAATTCGTAATGCATGGGATTGGTCAGATAATGTATTTCGTCCAGCTCGTCAGAGGTTACATACCCGGCAGGAGCGTTAAGCAGCGACGGAATACGGTTGACGATAGTTGCGCAGGTATGCTCAACGGTGGCAGGCTTGACAACGTGGAACTCCGTATCGGGTTCGCCGGTGATCCACCAATCGCACATATCTCCGTCGTCCGGTCCGTAAACCTTTCCTATCGTTTCCTCCTCGATCACTATGCCCTGATAGGTCTCGATAGTGACTACGGCGGACATACCTATGCAGCGACCGGCTTTGATGTCCTTGCCGAGAGTGGCGCTGTAAAGATCCTTATCCCCGACATAAGGAACATTTTCCTGTTTGATCGACTTGATCGTCAGCCCGAGCTTATTGCAGATAGCTTCGGCAGCGTTCCACGCATACGACGGCACGACTTCCTCGGGATGGGCGATTTCCTTCTCAAACTGCGCTTTGGTAAGATCGCAGCCGTGAGCTTTGGCAAGAGCAAGTCCGTAGTCGTCCACATTGTAGCTGTACGCGCCCTTGATTTTTTTGATATTATGGCAGCCGCCGGCGACCATTGCAACCATATTGATCCAGAATATGTCCTGCATACCGCTGCCCGTTACGGTGCAATTATTGGCTTTTGCCAAAGCGTCGAGTTTATTGGTGAGCGCAGCCGCCGTAGTCCACGGATAAATTGCTTCTTCGCAGGTCGTGATAACATTGATACCGCGACTGACGCATTTTTCGACGTGCGGATAGATATCACCGAGAAAACTGAACAGAGTGACTACCGCGACATCGGCGTCGCACTCGTCGAGAACTTTATCGGCGTCTTTAGAAATGAGCACTCCCGTTTTGACTCCGAGCTCCGCATAATCGCCCACGTCCATACCCACTATTTCGGGATTAACGTCGATCGCACCTACTATTTCAGCACCTTTCTCATGCAGATACCGCAGGATGTATTTCGACATCTTGCCGCATCCGTACTGTACTACACGGATTCTTTTCATCATTTTGCTCCTTTAATAGATAAATTTGTATCGATTGATACTGCTTACAGTATAACACAAAATATTCCGTATGTCAATGGCGGAGCGATAAAAGCGATGTGATATATTATGTCGATTTAATGAAAAATCGCACGGAATTCATCTTCCGGCAAAGCTTTTCCACGGCATTTCGGCCTTTTTGTTTTCGGTGAGTATGCCGTAAACCAGATCCATCATGGGATAGTCTTCCATATTTATGCGACCGTCCGCAGCCTGTTTTCTGAGCGCGCGCCCCACCCGCTCCGAAACCACGTTCGATTCGAGAGTAATGCCTTCAAGCTGCTTCAGCGCGTCGGGCAGCGAAACTCCGCGGCCGAGCAAAGTGCCTATAAGACGAGTACGACCGCTGAATACGGTGACAAACAAATCGCCGATGCCGACGTCTATGCTGTCGTCGTTTCCGCCCAGATAGCGGACAAGGCTGCGCATTTCTTTCGAACCCTGAGCGAAAGCCGCCGCCTGAGAATTATAATGCTGCTTTGCTCCCTCGCCGCGCATTTTTTCGTTTATGCCTATCGTGAGCGTAACTCCGAACGCATAAGCGTTTTTCAGCGCGACGGAGGCTTCTACTCCCCGTATATCTTCGGTGAGCGTGATATAATAGTAGTCTGTCTCCATACATTTACGCATCATTTGCAAAGTGTCGCGGTTTTTACCGCAGTACGCAACTACAGTCGGATCCTCTGCGACGAGCTCGTAACTGGTGCAGGCGCCGCCGATTGCGCAGATTTCCGCTTCGGGACAAACGGAATTCCAATATTCGGGATAAGTAAGCAGAGTCCCGTCAGGCAAATCAAGCATACCTTTGGTAACCGATAAAACCGGTATTTTTCCCAGTTTGGGCAAAACCGCCTGCGCGAACCAATCGACACCGAAGCTGCTCACGCCGCAGATAACGAAATCCGATCCGTGCAAAGCCTTATCGAATTCCGAAAAATGGTAATATTCCACGCCGTCGGGAAAGTCTACCGTAAATTTAGGATGCCGCCCCGTTTTCACCGAAGCGTCTATTATCTCGTCGTCAAGCACCGTACCGACAAGCCTTACCGTATTTTTGTTGTGCCGCGCCGGAAAAACCAGCGCCGAACCCATCATGCCTGCTCCCACAATAGTAACGATTGCCATTTTATTTCTCCTTATAAATTTATTTGCGTATTTCGATCATGAATGCTATAATAATAATATGTTTTGCGCAAAACGCGCAACCGCGGAGGTCAGTATGTCATTATCCGACAGAGAAACCGAACTTCTCAAACTTCTTTCAGTCGACAGCTCTGTATCGGTCGAATCGCTTGCACGGCAGCTGTATGTAAGCGTGCCGACGATAAGGCGCGACCTTGCCGTTTTGGCGGAAAGAGGTCTGGTCGTGCGTACCCACGGCGGCGCGATACTGAAAAACGATTCTGCCGAAACCCGTATGCCCGTCTACCTCAGGCGGCACAGAAACGACCGTGAAAAACGCCTGATTGCTTCGCTTGCCGTATCTTTGGTTAAGAACGGCGACGTTATAATGATCGACGCGTCGACGACCGCCATGCACCTTGTCCCTTATCTTGCCGATTTCAGCGACATAATCGTTATTACAAGCGGCGTCGCAACAGCCATGGCGTTAAGCGAAACGGGGATAAAATCTTACTGTACCGGCGGTTTCATAATAAACAATTCATTTTCTTACATCGGGCGAGACGCGATAGACATGATACGGCACTATAACGCGGACATATTCTTTTTCTCCTGTCACGGGCTGTCCGACGAAGGCGAAATGACCGACTCTTCCCGTGAAGAAAACGAAATAAGGGCGGAAATGCTTCGCCGGAGCCGCAAAAACGTGTTGCTTGCCGACAGCAGTAAATTAGGCGTCCGTTGCTGGCACAGCATCGGAAATATAGCCGACATCGATTATGTAGTGAGCGACAGTCCCCTGCCCGAAAGCTTCGGCTCGCCCGTATCGGGCGTAATATGTCCGTCTGCGACAATACTATAACTCACTTTTGCGTAGGAAACAACCCCTGTAAACCTTGTTGCGCAAAACGCTCAAAATTTGATTACTGACAACTGTCCTTTTGCTCAACCGCTCAACGTAAAACAAACCGGACGCATATCCCGTCCGGTTTTTATAATGCATTTAACGCGTATCAGTCTTTAAGCGTTTTATCGTGCGTTAAGACGCTTGCGGCGCGTTATGAGCCGATAAAACGCCGGATATCAAATAACCGTCAACGCGCCAGCGGGTTCAGTCTGGCGCTCAACGGAACCACAAGTATCGGATAAAGGCAGCGCCCTATTCGAACTGCGCTCTGTAAATTTCCGAATAGAATCCGCCGCGCTCAAGCAATTCTTCGTGTCTGCCCCTTTCGACTATATCGCCGTCGCGCACTACCAGTATGAGGTCGGCGTTACGGATAGTTGAAAGTCTGTGAGCTATAACGAAGCAGGTCTTTCCGCTCATAAGCCTGAGCATCGCGTCGCGTATGACAAGCTCGGTGCGCGTATCGACGTTGCTCGTCGCTTCGTCCAGTATCAGCATTTTAGCGGGAGAAAGCATAGCTCGGGCAATCGTCATAAGCTGTTTTTGCCCCTTCGAAAGGTTGACGCCTCCGTCGGTTATACGGGTATCGTATCCGTCCGGCAGAGATTCGATATAATCGGAAATATGTGCCTTTTCTGCGGCAGAACGCACTTCGTCGATCGAAGCGTCCTCTTTGCCGTAAGCGATATTTTCAAATACCGTTCCTTCAAAAAGCCATGTATCCTGAAGCACCATCGAAAATGCGGCGCGCAGACTTTTTCGCGTCACTGTCCTTATCTCTTTGCCGTCAATAGTTATTTCGCCCGACTGCGGATCGTAAAAACGCATCAGCAGGTTGACAAGAGTCGTCTTGCCTGCGCCTGTAGGTCCGACTATGGCAATGGTTTTACCGCTGTCCGCCGTAAACGACAGATCGTGTATTACGGGAGCGTCCGGATCGTATCCGAAAGTAACGTGATCGAAAGCGACGTTCCCTTTTACGTCGGTAAGCTCCGAAGCTTCCGGCGCGTCCAGAGCCTCCGGCGCGGCGTCAAGCACGCCGAACACGCGCTCCGCCGCCGCAAGCGCCGACTGAATCTCGCCCATTATATTCGCAAATTCGTTTATAGGTCCGGAAAACCGTCTCGAGTACAGGAGAAAAGACGAAACGTCGCCTATCCTTATCCGCCCGAAAAGATACAGAAGCGATCCTACAGTGCTTATCAGCACCATACCGAGGTTATTGACAAAATTGACCGCCGGCCCGATCAGGCTGCCGTAATAATCGGCGGCATAATAGGCGTCGACGGCCTGACGGTTCTTTTCCCCGAATTTGTCCCTGATCTGAGGTTCGCGGCCATATGCGCGTATGGTTTTCAGTCCGGACAGCATTTCTTCAGAAAATCCGTTGAGCGCGGCGAGTCCTGCGGATCGCTTGCGGAAAAGCGGCCGAACCGATCTGCTTCTCGTTATCGTTATCCATATTGAAACCGGAACTGTTATTACAAAAACGGCAAGAAGCGTCGGCGATATGAGTAACATTCCTATAAACGAGCCGACGACCGTAATTATTCCGGTGGCCGCCTGCAAAATATCGTTGGACAGCGAAGCGTTTACAGTATCGATGTCGTAAGAAATCCTGTTGATAATGTCGCCGGCCTGCAGTCTGTCAAAGTACCCTACGGGAAGAGTCATAAGCTTGTCGAAAACGTCCTGACGCATACGCCTGATTATTTTCTGGCTCAATCGTATCATCATTACCGATAAAATATACGAAAGCAAGGAGGATCCGGCATAGAATATCGCCATAAGTATGCAGTACTTAATGACCGTCTCGAAATCGACTCCCGTTTCGAGATCTATCGCGTTTATGGCCGCGCCTGAAAGCATGGGTCCCAAAAGCGCGAGAAGATTGCTCGCCAGCATGAGAATCACTATAATAAGCGACGTGAACTTATACCTGAAAAAGTATTTGCCCAGCCGCAGCAGTACCGCGCGTCTGTTTCTGATTTTTGCGGGGCGTCTGACGTTATTTTTCATATGCAGCGTCCTCCCCGTGCTGCGATTCGTATATATTTCTGTACGTTTCGCAATTACGCATAAGCTCTTCGTCCGATCCGAAACCGGCGACGCTTCCGCGATCGAGCACCAGAATTTTATCTGCGAACTTCACCGAGCTGATACGCTGTGCTATCATAACGATAGCGGTATCCTTATAGTTTTCTAATATCGCCTTTCTGAGCCGGGCGTCGGTACGGTAATCCAACGCGCTCGAAGAATCGTCAAGTATCAGAATTTCGGGGCGCGAAGCAAGCGCCCGGGCGATCAGCAGCCGTTGCTTCTGCCCACCGCTGAAATTGGAGCCTCTGGCGGTAAGCTTGCTGTCGTATCCGTTTTCAGACGCTTCGATAAAACCTTCCGCCATAGCGTATTCGGCTCCGCGCTTGATTGCGTCGTCTTCTAACCCCCGTTCAAAATCGATGTTTTCCCTGACGCTGGCGGCCATGAGAAAATCATTCTGCAGAACGACTCCGAACTTCTCTCGCAAACATGCGGGATCGTATGAACGCACGTCGCGGCCGTCTACATACACGGCGCCCTTATCCGCGTCGTAAAATCTCAGTAAGAGCGCGAGTATAGTGGACTTTCCGCTGCCGGTAGCGCCGATGATACCGAGAGATTCGCCTTTGCGTACGCAAAACGAAACGTTTTTAAGCACGGGAGCTTTTCTGTAACCGAACGTAACGTTATCGAATCGGATTACCGCCGACTCCGGATCCGATGGCAAACCGTCGACCGTTGTAAGATCATACGGCGAATTCAGAACAACGCCAATACGCTTGGATGACGCGCTGCCCTTTGAAAGATTGACGAATATACGGCTTATCGAAATGACCGCGTTAAGAATAATAGTGAAATACGAGGTAAAAGCGATTATTTCGCCCACCTTTGCGTTACCGGCGCTGACGCGGTAAGCGCCGACCAGTATGACGGCTGTCATTCCGAGATTAAGCAGAAGGTTCATTACCGGATTGGTTATGCCCATGGTTATTCCGGCGCGAGTCTCGCATTTTACGACTTTTTCGTTTATTTCTTTAAACGAAGCGCTTTCATACTCTGTTTTCGACAATGCTTTTATAACCCGAATGCCTGTATAGTCGTCGCGCACTTTTCTGACCATGCCGTCAACCGCACGCTGCAGATCGGTATACAATACAATTCCCTTTTTCGAAACCCATATAACCACAAACGCAAGAAACGGAACGACGGCAAGCAGAACGAGCGACAGCACCGGCTCTACCGTAAACGTCATGATGATTCCGCCTATGAGCAATATAGGCGCTCTTACTCCGAGCCTCTGCATCATTCCTATCATGTTATGCACATTATATGTATCCGACGAAAGTCGTGAAACGAGCGACGGTATTGTAAAATCGTCTGTCTGACCGGCAGAGAGCGCCAATGTACGGGAAAACAGGTCGTTTCTTATCCGTTCGGTCGTATCGCGCGCCACCTTTGAGGCCATACGGTTGGCGATAACGTTGCCGAACAAAGCGACGAATGCGAACCCAAGCATTATAACGCCCCAGATAATCAGGCGCACCACATCCTTCTGCGGCGCAAGATCGTCAATCATGTATGCCATTATGAGCGGCAGAAAAAGCTCTGCTACAGTACCGATAAATTTAATTGAAAGTCCCAAAGACATCCGGCGCTTATATGAAGATAAATACTTAAATACGGTTTTCATTCGCGCCTGTCTCCGCAATCACGTTCGGTACATTCGAGTTGCTCGGCAATTTTTCTGGATTTATCGGCAAGCAGCTGCATTGTCGATTCCAGTAAGGCAATTTCTTCTTCCGGCAGTCCTTCCAGCAGCAAAGAGTTATAATCCGAAAGCACTTCCTTTATAATCGGCACAGCGTCGAAGGCCTTCTCTGTCGGATAAACTCTTAGTATTCTCTTGTCATCCGGATCCGGAGCGCGCGTAACAAAGCCCTTTTCTTCAAGCGCGGCGAGCTGTCTGGCCGCATTGCTCTTATGCACATAAATGGTTTTTGCAAGTTTATCCTGTGCAATGCCCGGATTATCGCATACACTGAGAATATATGTGTATTGATAACAACTGAATCCATACTTTTCAAAGCGCGACGCTCTGTAAAGATTCGCGCATCTCCAGCATATTGCTATATCCCGCATAAAAGACATTTTATAAATATCTCCCATAATAATACTAAAAACAACCCGTATACCGCTATCTCCCTGCATTACAGCAAGCAAGTACGGCTATCGGCTTAAACGTTGCGCACGCAATCGTTGCGTATGCAACTATTGTACATTACAAAAAAAGAAAAGTCAACAAATTTCATCCGCTTATAACTCTTTTGTCAAATTTATCGGTTCCCTCTTAATGTCATCAGCCATGAGTTCTATATTATGCGTGGCATACTATGTAAATTATTATTTTTTTTATATATTTTCCGCACGATTCAATGTAAAGTCTATATTAATTATCAGCTTATAAAAGTATTATATATTTAATACATTGATTATTAAATTTTGGGATTTAACCGGCTTTCATCTTGCTTCCCCGACAAAAAAAACAGCCGCGGATTTAAGCGGCTGAAAAATTATGTTTTTATAACTATAAATAATTCCATCGAAACACTGACGCGTTTTTAACGGCGAGATCCGTTATTAAAAATATGATAATAATATACGGGCATCGCGCTCCAACCGTGGCAAAGGCTGCCGGCTCCGTCAAAATCCTCTTCTCCCCGTTCGGTTTCCCACACGGAGGTTGCGCCGGACGCAAGCATTTTTCCGTAAACGTCGTCGATATCCGACATAATGTATTTTTTGTAAGCTCCGCATTTCAGCAATGCGTCATAAATAAAGCATTTCATGGAAAGAGTAATTTTCGTCCAATCGTTTTCACCGGTAAGACGCTCCGCAATAAGTTTTTTGCTACGCTCGTCTGCTGCGCCGCACAATATCGCGAGGCTGTTCCCCAACTCGGAATACGACTTCGAATCTGGATACATGGCATAATACCCTTCTTCCGTTTTAAAAACGCGGTTGATTGAATCGCGCGTCTCTTCCGCAGCGCGCAAATAGCGCGTTTCAGGCTTTCCCAGCCTGCGGCATATCGAAGACATATGTGAAAGCGCCATTACAAACAATGCGTTAAGAAGGAGATCTTTTACGCCGTCAGGATCGGCGTTACCGAGATTTCCAGCTAAACCGTCGGCCCACTCATAAAAATTCCAGTACCCTTGTCCGGAAAAATCGGCAACCAGTCCGTCGTTGTCCATTCTCGCAAAGAATGCGTCTAAAATTCCTTCCAATACGGAAAAAACATCTTCAGCAAGCGTAGTATCTTTTGAATATTCGGTATATTCGTCCACCTCTGTAAAATAGTGAAGCGAAAACGAAGGAATCGTCAGATCGACTCCGGCAGGGCTGCATATCGACAAAAGCCCGTCCTCTCTTGCGTTAAGCGCCATTAGTTTAAGACTGGCTTTTGCCATGCCGAATTCACCGAAAGCATAATATCCGCAAAGCATCTGATTGCGACTGTCTAACGCATACAGCGCCTGCTCTCTCCACGGGCAGTCCTCATAATGGTCATGAATACATAATTTTAAAGTATCTATGCAAACTCTGTAAATTCGCTCCCGAAGCCCTTTACCCGCACAAAACGGAATTTCGGATAAAGGGTAAACCACCGGCCTTAATGTTGCGCGCTTGATATCAATCGGCTGCTCTGACTCTATCTCCAGATATCTGCATCCGAGCCGTCTGAAAGTATCGTGCCATTTATTAATACCGGCTGATGCTATAAACGTTACGCTGAAATCCCTGTCATCTATTATTCGGCGCACCCGACCGTCCGTCATATGCTCTCCGTAAGAAACAATCAATTTTTGTCTGCAAGACGAATATATTTCCAGATCGAGAAAACCGACAGTCTCTCGCCCTAGATCAACGCGATAATATGTATCGGAAAGCTTGCTCAGCGCGCAGTCCGCGCAATCGAGCATTACGGTTTTTCTTACCGGTCTCGGATAAAATTCGTAAGATTTGTCTACAACCGAGCTTTCGGAGAAACCGCCGACCTCTTCAGACTCGCCTGTCTGCCAACCGTCGCGCCCTGAAAAATCGTAATAATAAGAAAATCCGAGCTGTTTTGTAATACGCTTTCTTCTGTGACTTAAGTAAGTACGGCTCAGCCGGGACAGTGTTTTTTCGCTGCTTGCAGCCACAGTGCGACCGTCCGACGCCACCTCGTATATAAGTCCTGCCGAAGCTTTTTTATACGTCTGAAAATTCTCGCCGTAATACCATGCTTTTATTGCGAGGATATTGACTCCCTGTCCGATATTATCCGATATGTCTACAACGTCGTAAACCTTGTGAGTCTCGAAGTCCGGATACTGTCCGAAAGCACACATTTTGCCGTTAACAAAAACGGTATAATCGGAATCGCATGAAATATAAAGCAGCGTTTTTCCCGAAGCAAAAAATTTATCTTTAAAATCGCAGAACTCATCAGGTTGAGCATTCGTGTCATTCCATATCCAGCGCGCACTGGTAAACATAAAAGAACACCTCGATAATGATGCTAAAATTATACCAGCAACAGCTAAATATGTCAATTTAATTTGTCATATGCCGCTGTAGATAAAATCTTCAGCGCTTTCAGCCGTCTCAGCGCACAACCCGATTATGCGCTCGTATCCCCCGACAATTTCGGTTTCCATACGGTATTGCGCCGAAATCTTATGTACTTCCGCAATCGCCGAGCGTGCTTCAATGCACGCTTGCGCAATCGGCCGAATGGCGTCATTCGCCTTTTTATATAAGCGCAGTCCGTCTGTCGCGCAAACCAACCTTGAGCATAACGCTTCTGCTGTTCCAGCGCACAATATATCGCCGTATGAAACGGAGCGCAAGGCTTTCAGATAATATCTGTCTGCCGTCATTATAATACCGAAAGCAAGGCGACGAAAGCTTCTCATAAGCCGAATTATATATATCGGCTCAGCAGGCGCAACCAAAGAACCCGAAATTTTCTTACAAATTACATCGTATTGTTTCTGCATGTTCTTTTCTTCCGATAGCATAAATTTTACGTTGTTTGCTGCCTTGATCAGCGAATAATTCTTAACTATGTCTGACATAGTTCTTGCACATGCTTCGATTCCGCGAGCGCATGAGGAAAATATGTCAAAATATTCGGCGTCTTTTTTATTCATATCATATCGCTGCCGTAAACGCTTTTGCGGCAGCGTACCCGATAATGCCGCATCCCGGAAAAGTAAGAAGCCATGCCGAAAACATATCTGAAAACACTTTGAAATTCACCGATGAGCGTCTTTTCGCCAAGCCGACCCCTATTAACGCGGTCGTTTTCGTATGCGTGGTGCTGACAGGCATACCGGCAAGAGACGCGGTCAGCAGACACAAAGCCGAAGCGGTATCTGCTGCAAATCCCTGATATTTTTCTACTCTGACCATATCTCGCCCCACCGTCCGTATTATTCTTTTACCTCCGACGCAGGTGCCTGCGCACATCACAACGGAGCAGCTTATCAATAAAAACGGCTGCACTATCTGCGTTTGTCCGCTGCCTATCCCCGCAAGCGCAGCCGCAAGCTGAAGTATTCCCATAAATTTCTGACCGTCCTGAGCTCCGTGCATAAAACCGTTAGCGGCCGCGCCGAAAATCTGAGCTGCGGAAAACGCTCTGTTGCCCTGTCGCCTGGATATTCGTCTTCCGGCAAGAATTACTGCTTTACAAAGCGTGAATCCGGCAATTATGCCGCCGACAACCGAAAACAGCAGTCCGTAAATTACTTTAAGCCACTGCGACCATACAATAGCGCTTACCCCTCTGAGCCCGATTGCCGCGCCGCAAAGTCCGGCAATCAGCGCATGGCTTTCGCTTGTGGGGATGCCGAAAACCCATGCGGCGACAGCCCAGACTACTATAGCGACTAACGCGGCGCAAAGCGCAGTTATAGCCAGACGGTTATCCGAACCGAAATCGGCCATAGTACCGATCGTCACCGCTACCCGAGGAAAAAACAAGCCGGCGGCAAGCGCGCCCGACAGATTGCAGACGGCCGCCATGATAATCGCAGCTGTGGGACTCAGACATCGGGTAGTCACGCAAGTAGCTATCGCGTTTGGTGCGTCAGTCCAGCCGTTTACAAACACTACGGCAAAAGTAAGCGCGACAGAAAGAGCGAGCAATCCCGGAAATTCGCTATATATCGTCAAAGCGGACAATATAATAAAATCCCCTCCCGCTATTTAATATGCGGCAAAGGAGCCGATTATGTCAAATAGCACATCCGCTGTCAGAATCAGATCAGTCGGCTCAATACTCCGTAAACTTTTTCGGCCATACGCGAAAAGCCGAGGTCGTCAGGGTGACAGCCGTCTACGGTACAGCAGTCCCTGTTGCGGCGGCCGAACAGCGCCGCGCCGTCGATAAAGTAAACGTTGCAGTCGTTTGACGACAGCGCTTTGCTGTATGTATCGCGCACTATCAACCGGTTACGCACGTCCATAGGCCGCGTCTTATTATAATCGGGTCTGCTCATAAACACTACAGGCGTTAACGGCTGCGCGGCTCTGAACGTTCTGTAAAGGTTGTAATGGGTAGCTTCCAGCATTTCAGACGTATCGGCGTTATGATCGTAATCGCATATAAAGACAGAACAGTCTATTCCGGAAATATACTCGGCCATTGCCTGCTCACCCTTACAGTTTCCGCTGAATCCCAGATTGATAAAATCGGAATCGAGCATTCTCGCCACCACCGCGTCATAAGAGTTGCCCGGCCGCGAAGCGCAGCCGCCCTGAGTTATGGAAGAACCGTAAAAAAGCAACGGACGAGTATGACTGTAAGGCGCAGGAGCGGCCACCTCGGCTGAAGCCGATAAGCCGATATACAGCATATCCAACGAATTATACAGCGGCATATAAAGGGTGATTTCTCTCAACCTGCGGTCGGCAAATTTAATAATGCCGGAATATCCGCCGTTAGCGCGTATAACAGCAGTTTCGTCAGTGTTAAAAACACCGTAAAACACATTATCGACATACAGAGAAAACCCGTGGACTCCGCATCTCGGCATATGATACATATCGTTCACTTCGGACATAAGGCATTTGATTGCAACATACGGAGAGTCGGTCGCAAATCTCACGCGGCCGCCCGAAGTATTACGAGACAAAACGCCCACATTAACGCTTACGCTTTCCGCCACGTCCTCAGGCATACGCCGATAACACGTTCCGTCATGAAATACGCCGTAAATTTTAAAGGGCGCCTCAAGCGCAGAATAGAAAATCAAGTCCGGTTCATCATATCTTTCGCGCGCGAAATTTGAATCCAGTTCCTCTATTTTCATAAGCGATCTCCCGTACTTTCCTTTGGCGCTTGGGCAAATTTTTTTGCGTACCGTCTGGAAATAAACAGCGCGTACAAGCACATAGCTACTGCCGCGCACAACAAAATGATCAGAGAAACGTAACCTCGCACAAATGAAATTGCCGTGCCGATTACGGCAAAGCCTATAATAATCACATAGCTGCAGTTCTTATGCGTTGCGTCCCATACTGCGGCTGACGAATATGTATACGGGTTGCGGAATCCGAGCGAATCGTTCGGCTTAAGATCGTATACCGGAACTCCAAGAAGAGAAATCAGATACGCAAGACAGACGCTGATAACTCCTACAAAATCGAATTGCTTCAATACGTCAGCGTTGTTTACCTGCTCTATAAGCTGATACAGCACGAAACACAGAAAAGCAAGACTTATCACAATCGAACCGATTGTAACCGCATAATAGTTGCGCTCTATTATTCTTCTGTTGCGCAGATAGCCGGCTATCAGAACCGCAGTAATCGGCACCAGGCAAAATATTCCTATAATGAGATTGCGGTTCTTGGAAACCGTCTCGATTTCCTTCCCCAAAATTACCATAATAGGAACTTCGTCCGGTAAAAACTGGAGCGCTATAGCCATGATAGAAAAAGGCAATACTCCGATGACAAGACTTATGGCAAAACACCACCTGTCGACTTTAATCACATTTCCTCCGTAAAAGCAAGCTATCGTATATCACTAATTATAATCTTTTTACGCCGATATGTCAAATTAAACGTATCAAAAGCGCAATTCGTCCAATATGCGCGAAGCTGTGACGGCCTCTTGCCCGTATTTTTCTTCCGCAGTCTCTCCGGCAAGCCCGAATTTACAACAGCCGAGGGCGGCCGACAACAAAGAATCGTTATAGGCGCCGAGCGCGGCAATAATACCGGCGAGCGCATCGCCGCTTCCCCCTTTGGCCATGCCGGCGCACCCCGTTACATTGAAATAAGTCTTGTTTCCGTCCGTTATTACCGTTGCGGCTGACTTTGCGGCAACCGTACAACCGTTTTTTGACGCGAGTCGGACAGCGTCGGAATAAACGTCGCCCGTATTATCGGTAAGCCGATACAGCTCCCCAATGTGCGGCGTTAAAACAATCTTGCATTTTGCGCCGGAGCAGTATAATTGACGTGCCGCCATCGCATTCAGCCCGTCTGCGTCGACTATAAGCGTACCGGTAAAGTTTTTAAAAAGAAACTCTATCACGTCGGCGACTGCCGAATTGCGCCCCAACCCGTTGCCGATAAGTATCGAGTCGGCCTTTTCGGCTATCTCTCCCATTGAGCTTTTATCAAAAACGATCGCTCCGTTCTTGTCAGGCAGAGGCTTAAGCATGACTTCCGGTATTCGAGCGGAAAAAACGTCGCACAACGACTCGGGAACGCACAGAGTAACATACCCGGCGCCCGAATACAGCGCACCTCTAGCGGCAATAATGGCCGCGCCCGGCATTTGCCGGCTGCCGGCTATAATAAACACTCTCCCGTAATCGCCCTTGTGCGTCACTCGCTTTCTTTTATAAAGCTCCAGGCATCCGGTAAGACAATCGCCGGAAGCCTTAATGCCGATATTTTTAAGCTCTATACTCCCCGCGCAGTTAAGTCCGTCTCCAAGCACCATCCCGCGCTTTAAGGCCGTAAAAGTTACCGTCGTATCTGCATATACAGCTTCTGACAGTATTCTTCCGGTGTTGCCGTCCAATCCGGACGGTATATCCACGGAGACGATATATGCGCCGCTCGAATTGATGCGCCTTATAGTTTCGAGATATTCTCCCGAAGGCGGCCGCGTAAGCCCTATTCCGAACAGCGCGTCGACTATAATATCAGCGCCCGCGAACCTGTCCGTAACCAATCCTTTCTCTGCCGCAATTTTATATCTTACGAGATTTTCGGAATTTCTCTTACTTCCTACGGTAATTACCGAAACGTCGTATTTATGATAATGTAATTTCAATGCCAGACTGAGCCCGTCGCTTCCGTTATTGCCGCAGCCGCATACGATAAGCGTTCGTTTGCCTGCGCATAATCCTTTTACCGAATCGAACAGCGCGTCGGCGGCACGCTCTATCAGTTCGGATTCCGATATCCCGTCGCGTATTATTTCGGCCTCGGCGGCGCGGATTTCCCCTACGGACATGACGTATTCGGGCGTGCTCGCGACATAGATCCTGCCGTTCATACCTTTTCCTCCAAAATCACCACGGCGGCTGCCGACGAGCGATTATGCGTAATACTGACATGAGCCTTGCGACCTGCGGCAATCTCCGCCGCCTTGCCCGTAAAATTGATATACGGCGCGCCGTTTATGTCGTGCAATATTTCCACTTCTCTGTGAGAAATACCGTTAAACCCCGTTCCCAAAGCCTTTACGGCCGCTTCCTTGGCGGCAAAAATTCCCGCCAGACTTTCCGGCCGGCCGGCGGCATACTCGCTTTCACGCTGCGTATAGATTCTCGCAACAAAATGCTCTTTCTGCGCCGCCGCAGCTATCCTGTCAATTTCAATAAGATCAATTCCCAGCATAACCCACCGCCGCGGCTACTGCGCGCTCGACCGCTTCTACAGCCGCCACGCCGAGTAAATTTATATCCGTTTCGACTTCTCCGGTAGCCATTGCAAAGATCGTATCACCGTCAAAATCGGTATGCACCGGACTGATCGAACGCGCCAGCCCGTCGTGCGCGACGGAAGCCAGTTTGTTAGCCTCATGCTTTGCAGCCTTTGCGTTTACGATCACGCAGCCTATCGTCGTATTGCGCCCGGTTGCGGAAACCGGCGCAAACCCATTCAACAGCCTGCTTCGCATATCTGCAAATTCTCCTGTCGGAGTGCGGGCGCCGGCAATAATTCTGCCGTTACTGTAAATATCTCCGCACGCGTTCACGGCTATTACGGCCGTAACGAAAGCTCCGCCGCCCAAGCTTACGGTAGCCGCGCCTATTCCGCCCGGTTCGGCATACTCCATCCCCATAAGCTTTCCTACGGTAGCGCCCTTACCGCAACCTACTCTCCCCCACGCTACATCGTGGCGCGACGCGGCGAGGCAGGCGTCGTAGCCCATTCTGATATCGGGGTAGCTGTACTCTTCGCCGTTAAGGTCGTATATGACGGCGCCGCATACTATAGGAACCACTTTATCGCCGATCGCAAAACCGCTGCCCCGCTCGCGCAGATAATTCATAACGCCGCAGCATGATTCAAGCCCGTAAGCGGAGCCGCCCGACAGAACTACAGCGTTTACTGCGCCTACGGTCTTTTCCGACCGCAGCAGATCGGTTTCACGAGTGCCGGGAGCGCCGCCGCGCACGTCAACGCCGCAAACCGCGCCGCGCGGCGCCAGAATAACGGTAACGCCGGTGTTTTCGTTATCGGCGTGACCGATAAAAATTCCTTTCGGTATAACAATTTCCATAATCATTTCTCCTTTTCGACCGCTCTTATCGCGCGACCGACTACCCCGTAAGAATATCCTTTAGCCGCAAGATGCCGCGATAGTTTCGGCCTGTCGAAATCATGGCTTTGCAAGTATTTTTCCGCAGCCGATAAAGCCGACTGATAAATTTCGTCCTCATCAAGCTCCGACAGAACGTCGTTTACCGTCTTTTCGGCAATACCGAGGCGGCGGAGCTCTGCGCGAAGCCTTATCTCGCCGAAACGGCTTTTATACATTGCTACATAATCTTCCGCATACTTTGTATCGTCAATGTAGCCGTAATCCTTGAGCTTTCCTGTCGCTGCGTCGATAACGCTGTTAAGATACCCCTTTTCGCGCAGCTTGAGTCTCACTTCTTTTTCGGTACGGCGTCTGAGCGATACATACGAAAGCGCCTTATTGAAAGCGTTTTCCGTCTCGCTTGAAAGCTGCAGCGCCTCAAGCGTTTCGTCGTCCGTTTCCTGCCCGATCTTAAGACCGGAGCTTAAAACAGTAATATTTTCCAGTCCGCATTTAAATCTGCCGTCAACGAAAATATTGGCGCGCTTACCGTTACGTTGCATTGTAATATCTGTAATTCTAGCCATTATACCTGTACTCCGAATATCAACACCGATTTTTGATAAAAATAAACTCAGGAGGAATTAAATATGACGCAAAAAAGTCTGACGCAGCTATGCGAGCTTATGCGAAGCGAAGAGCTTGCATACAAGAAATGCTGCAATTATGTATCAGAGGCCGCCGACGAACAGCTGAAGGCGGAGCTCGGCCGTTTCGCAAATAACCATAAACAACGCTTCGAAACTCTTCTCGGGTTTCTCGAAAACGCTTAAAGGAGGATAAAATGAACAGTACCGAATTTGCTATGAAAGCTTGTGCGCTGGACGATTACGACATTATTTCGGACGTTCTGGGCAGCCACAAAAATCTTGTAAAGCTTTACGGAACAGCTATATGCGAAATTGCCGACTGCGATCTGCGCGAAACCGTAAAAAGCCAGATGTTCGAGTGCGCCGACGATCAGTACAAGGCGTTCAGCTATATGCACGAGCGCGGTATGTACGAATGTGAGCCTGCACAGAGCGAAAAAATCGATCAGTGCGTGTCGCAGTTCTGCCGCTGCAAACAGGAAATGGAACGCTGAATAATCAAAAACGTAAAGGGCGCGAGCAAATCTGCGCCCTTTTTTTAATATTCGTCCATGATACGGTTAATATCAATCATATCGCCCGTCGTTACAACGCCGCGTATACGGGCGTCAAACGCGCCGCCCGGCGTAAACAGCACTATCTGCAGCTTCCTGTCGGCGGTAAACTCATTAAGCACCTCGTCGACCGTGGCGTTGTCGGGCATAATTTTATAATGGCGCGTAGAGCCTTTCAATATATTGGCAGCGGGAGTATATTCAAGAAACTCGTCCACGTCTTCCGCTTTCGCTATCGCTTCGACTATAAGCTTATTGTTTATGACTCCGGCAATTTCGCCGTCCGTTATTACAGGAACGTTTGAATAGCCGCTTTCTGTCATAATTCTTATGACCTCGCCGAGTTTTTTATCGCCTCTGACCGTTAGCGCCGGCTTTGAAACCGTACCGACCGCGCGGGGCGGACGCAAAAGCAATCTTTCTATATGTTCGATTTTTTGCACAACCGATTCGTGCGGCTCGGCAATGACCATATCCGTATCGGAATTATGCACGATAGCATTGCGCAGGCGCGCATAATCGAGCAGATCGTCTTCGTACTTTCGCACTACTGCCGACTGCGAAGCAGCCCTTCTTACTGCGTCCGAAAACGAAGAGGAATTTTTAAGATGAAACAGTGTGCGCAGCTTTTTATCTATTCGGTTGTATGAACTGATAAATCTTGCCGATCGCATCATATCTTAAGCTCTTGCGCGCCGTCCTCTATCGAAGTATCGTAGAAAGAGGCTTTATACCCTATCTGCTCTTCGTATTTGCGCCCGACGACGTCGATAAACTGCGCAACTTTATCTTTTACAACCAGACTGACGGTGCAGCCGCCGAAGCCGGCGCCGGTCATTCTCGAGCCGATGCAACCGTCAAAGTCACGGGCGGCTCCCGAAAGGGCATCCAGCTCCTTGCCGGTAACTTCGTAAAGATCGCGCAGCGACGCGTGCGACTCGTTAAGCAGCTTGCCGAAGTAAAGCAAATCGCCGCGGTTAAGTGCTTCAACAGATTTTTTAACCCTGTCGCATTCGTAAACAACGTGCTCGGCACGATCACGTATTTTGCCGGATAAAACATCTTTATTCGCCTCAAACATATCGGGAGTAACGTCGGCAAGGCAAGTTATTCCGGGCAATACGCTTTTGAGACATACGAGCGCTTCTTCCGTTTCGGCGCGGCGCTCATTGTATTTTGATTCGCCTAAAGCGCGCTTTTTATTGCAGTTGGCGATAACCAGACTGTAATTGCCGAGCGCCAGCGGAACGTATTTATAATCGAGCGTTTTGCAGTCAAGCAGAATAGCGTTATCCTTTTTTCCCATACTCGAAGCAAACTGATCCATAATGCCGCAATTTACTCCGTTGTACTCGTTTTCGGATTTCTGACATAAAACTGCCAGCTCCTTGTTGTCGCCCGATTTGCCGCCCGCCTCGCCCGAAAAGACCGAGAGCATATACGCGGTAGCTACCTCTATCGACGCGGAAGAGCTGAGTCCCGATCCGAACGGAACCGTAGCGTCATAGAGCAGGTCGCATCCGGTTATCGTATAACCTGCCTGCTGCAGAGTATATGCGACGCCGGCCTGATAATCTCCCCAGCGAAGCTCGCGGTAGGCGTCGAGATTGTTGATATCAAGCTCGACTTTATCGTCTATCGTCGTCGCGCGCAGTCTTATCGCCGAATCGGAGCGTTTGCGCGCCGCAACTACGCAGCGCAGATTGAGCGCGGCCGGAAAGACCGGTCCGCCGCAGTAGTCGATATGCTCGCCTATGAGGTTGACTCTTCCGGCGGCCGAAAACAGCCGCACTTCTCCTTCGCCGTATTCTTCTTTGAATCTTTTTACCAGTTCTTCCAATTGCATAAAGCTATCTCCGTTAATGTTATTTAAGTAATTCCTTAAGCTGCGCGAGCCTGTCCGCGGGAAAAGGTTTCATGTCTCCCAGCGGATACGGTTCCTTCCACTTGTTTTTTCCCATAGTGTGATAAGGGAGCAGTTCTATCTTCTCCGCGCCCTCGGCAAGCGCTTTAAGCGCAAGTATCTGCTCAGGCGAGTCGGTATACCCCTCCACTATTACCTGTCTTATCCAAAACGGCTTTTTGATCTTTTTAAGGTAACCGAGAGTTTTAAGCGTATTATCGATACTCCCGCCGGTAACGCGTCTGAAGCCGTCCGCCGCGGTATGCTTTATATCCAGTATTACAAGGTCGGCTTCCGACAGCGCGGCTTCGCTGTAAACCGTGCCGGCAGTATCTAAAGCGACGTGTCGTCCCAGTTCATGCAATGCCGCCGATATTGCGCGCGCGAAATCCGTCTGAAACAGCGGCTCGCCGCCCGACAGAGTAACTCCTCCGGTACAGTAAGCTTCATATCTGGCCAGTTCGTCGACTACCTGTCTCACTGTCGCTTCATATCCCGAACCGGCGTCAAGCATATCGGCATTATGACAGTATACGCAGCGTATGGGGCAGCCGGCAAGAAAGACTACCGATCTCAAACCGGGACCGTCAAGGCACCCCAGATGCTCAAACGAAGCGATACGGCCTTTAACGTCAAGATACGGACTGTCGCCCATGGTCACATTCTTTCAAAGAACGTACGGTTAAGCACCTCTTCGCGGTGCTTGTAGCTGAGCACGCCGAATCTTACCGCATAGCCCGAAACCCGTATCGTAAGGTGCGGATATTTTTCGGGATGCGCATGGGCGTCGAGCAGAATGTCTTTATTGTAAACGTTGACATTGAGGTGATGCCCTTTGCGCCTGCAATATCCGTCGAGTATGGCGGTAAGGTTACGGTAGCGATCCTCATCGGCTTTGCCGAGAGTAGCCGGAACTATGCCGAAGGTATTGGAAATGCCGTCTCTGCAGCTGGTATATTTGAGTTTGGAAACCGAATTGAGCGAAGCGAGCGCGCCTCTCTTTTCTCTGTGGTGCATCGGGTTAGCGCCGGGGGCAAAAGGTTCTCCGGCTTTGCGGCCGCAAGGCGTAGCGCCCGTCTTTTTCCCGTATACCACGTTTGAAGTTATTGTGAGAAGGCTGAGCGTATGGACGGCGTTGCGGTAAGTCTTGGTACGGCGCAAAGCTTCGATGAAATAATCGACTATTTCGCTCGCTATCGAGTCTACGCGGTCGTCGTCGTTGCCGTACTGGGGATACGCGCCTTCGGTGACGTAATCGATAATAAGTCCTGTCTCGTCCGCAACCGGCGTTACCTTTGCGTATTTGATAGCCGATAACGAGTCGGCCGCAACGGAAATTCCCGCAGCTCCGAAAGCCATAAGCCGTTCGGGATAAGTATCGTGCAATGCCATTTCGAGTTTTTCGTAAGCATACTTGTCGTGCATATAATGGATTATATTCATTGTCGAAACATATGCATGGGCCAGCCAGTCTATGTATCTCTTATACCGCTCCATGACCTTGTCGTAGTCGAGCACTCCGGTCATCGGAACGTCCTCAGGACCGATCTGTACGCCGCTCATCTCGTCTCTGCCGCCGTTAATAGCCATCAGCAACAGTTTTGCAAGATTGCAGCGCGCGCCGAAATATTGCATCTGATGTCCTATTTTCATAGCCGAAACGCAGCACGCGATACCGTAATCGTCGCCGTAAAGCGGCCTCATAACGTCGTCGTTTTCATACTGTATCGAGCTTGTGTCGACTGACACCTTTGCGCAGTACAGTTTCCAGTTTTCGGGCAGATGTTCGCTCCACAGAACGGTAAGATTGGGCTCCGGCGCCGTCTTTAGGTTATACAAGGTATGAAGGAACCTGAAGCTGGCTTTGGTCACCAGCGGACGGCCGTCCAGTCCTATGCCGCCGAGAGATTCGGTAACCCATGTGGGATCGCCGGCGAAAAGCTCGTTGTATTCGGGCGTGCGCAGCTGACGGGACATACGAAGCTTAAGCACCAGCTGATCGACAAGCTCCTGTATCTCGCTTTCGTTAAACAGTCCGCTCTTTAAATCGCGTTCGAAATAAATATCCAGAAAAGTGGAAACGCGTCCGAACGACATAGCGGCGCCGTTCTGCTCCTTTATGGCGCCGAGGTACGCATAATACGTCCACTGCACCGCCTCGCGTGAATTCTGCGCAGGATGTGAAATATCGTCTCCGTACATTGCGGCCATTTGCTTTAGCTTTTCAAGAAAGTCTATTTGCCTGTAAAGCTCTTCGCGCAAACGGATATTTTCCTCGTCCATATCCTTGAAGCCGGTGTCGGCAAAATCCTTACGTTTCCACTCGATCAGTTTATCGATACCGTAAAGAGCCACGCGGCGGTAATCGCCTATAATGCGTCCGCGTCCGTATGCGTCGGGCAGACCGGTAAGAATTCCGTACTTTCTGAGCGCGCGCATTTCGGGAGTATATACTCTGAATACTCCGTCGTTATGCGTTGTCTTGTATTTGAAATTTTCAACAACTTCCTCGCTTAAACGGTATCCGTAAGCTTCGCACGCCTGCTTTGCCATGCGTATCCCGCCGAACGGGTTAACGCCGCGCTTAAGAGGAGAATCGGTCTGACTACCGACTATTATCTCGTTATCTTTATCCAGATAGCCGGCCGGATAAGTAAGGAGGCTGGAAACTCTGTCCGTATCAATATCGAGCACACCGCCTTTTTCCCGTTCCTTTGTAAGCAATTCCTCATATTTTTCGGTAAGACCTACCGTCCTTGCCGTGGGAGCGGCGAGAAAATCCGCAGTACCGGTATACGGCGTATAATTGAGTTGTATAAAGTCCCTTACGTCGGGACGCGTTTCCCATATTCCCTTTTTAAACCCTGTCCAAGCTTCCATGTATATGCCTCCGTTATGAAGAAAAATTAATTAACTAGTGAAAAATTTTAATCGTGCCCACAATCTTTATCACTACCGAAACGACGAAGTACGACGACAGCACGACGATTATTAAGAAGAACAAATTAATACGTTCAGGCTTGACTATGCCGAACGTCCCCGGCATAACGGCAATAGCAATCGCGCATATCAGCAGAGTAACTATCAGCAGAACGCTCCTGAACGCGTCGAGCGGTTCGCATATCTTTATAAGCACCATCATTCCGGTAAATGTCATTGCGAGCACGCTCAAGCTGACGTATTCCGCATAATAAGGCGTAGTTGCAAGAGGCAGTTCGCCCTTCGTAAGCAGAAAGTATACGAATATCGCCATAACGCTGAGCACCAAAGTCATGCCGCCCGGTATACATCGCGAAATAACGTTTGAAAGGAATTTGCCGCGGATAATGTTTTTGTTGGGCTGCAAAGCCAAGGCAAAGGACGGTATAGCTATTACGAACCATTCCAGCAGCAAAAGGTTCGACGTGTCGAAAGGATAAAGCGGCGTGCTGGCTTTGGTAGTAACGGTGAGAATGAAAAATATGATGGTCAGGACAATGGACATAAAAGTTTTCATCAGAAAGAGCGACGACGACTTCTGTATATTGTTTACCACTCTCCGCCCCTCGCGCACTACGTCCGGCATGGAAGTAAAATTCGAATCCAGCAGCACGAGGTGACTTACGTTGCGCGCCGCTTCGGCGCCTGACGCTATAGCAACCGAACAATCGGCTTCGCGCATGGCGAGGATATCGTTTACTCCGTCGCCAGTCATGGCGACGGTATGCCCCTTTGCCTTAAGCGCTTTTACGAGTATACATTTCTGTTCAGGCGTCACTCTGCCGAAAACCGTATACATCGTAGCGGCTTCAATAACCTCCTGATTGGATAACCCTTCAAGACTTATATAAAGCTCGGCGTTTTCCACGCCTACGCGCCTTGCCACTTCCGAAACGGTAACAGGATTGTCGCCGCTTATGACTTTAACCGCAACGTTGTTCTCTTTAAACCACGCGATAGTCTCGATTGCATCGTCGCGGATATGATCTTCTATTACGATGAGACAGAGCGGTCTGCGCACGGCGGGAAGCTTATCCGACGTCAATTCCGCCGGAGAATGAGCAAGCACCATAACGCGGAATCCGTTAGCTGCATTTTCATTTATCAGCTTTTCTATCCGTATGCCGAGATCCTTAAGCACGAATTCGGGAGCGCCGAGCATATAGGTTCCCGCTCCTTCAAACGTAACCGCCGAATATTTACGCTGCGACGAAAACGGCATTATTCTGACAGGTTTAAGCGCGTTGCTGTACCCGAATCTGTTGGCAAGCGCCATTGCCGTCTGGTTGTTGTCCTCAGTCGCGGTAAGCATTGAGCCTATTATGTCTTTAAGCGGGTAATCGGTACCTCCGCCTTTCAGCTCGATAATCTTATTAACCTGCATTGTGCCGTCCGTGATAGTCCCCGTTTTGTCAAGACAAAGCACGTCTACGCGCGCAAGCATTTCTATGCAGTATATGTCCTGAACCAACGTCTTTTTCTTGGCAAGCCGTATTACCGAAACCGCAAGAGCGACGGTGGTAAGCAGAAACATTCCGGCCGGTATCATTCCTATTACAGAGCCGGAAATGCTTGAAATAATAGTTCTCCACTTGTCCTCGCCGCCGGTGAGTCTGCCGTATACGACTATCATTGCGATGGCAAGCGGAACTATAATGACGGAAATAATTTTAATTATAAGTCTGACCGACGCGTTCAGCTCGCTTTTGGGCTTGCGGTATTTCTTGGCGTAGGACGCAAGAGTCTCCACATAATTGGCCACGCCAAGCTTTTCAACCTTAGCAAAAACCGAACCGCTTGAGACGAACGAGCCGGAGTACAAAACGTCGCCAACGGTCTTTTTAACCGGAACGCTCTCGCCTGTAAGCATTGACTCGTTTACTTCGCACTCGCCTTTTACGACAATCGAGTCGGCGCATATCTGTTTTCCTGTCTCGAAATACGTTATGTCGTCGAGAACCACGTCTCCGACAGGTATCGCGCGTTTTACCCCGTCGCGTATCACCAGTGCGGTAGGAGCAGTTATGAGGCTGAGCTTTTCAACGGTACGTTTGGACTTTATCTCCTGTATGATACCTATCCCTATATTGGCGATAATGATTATCATAAAGAAGAGCTGCGACGGATTGGCCCTGACAGAGATAAGCGCCGCCGCTATCGCAAACGTCATAAGGTTAAAAAACGTAAAAATATTGCCGAAGAATATACTCTTGTACGTTTTCCCGCCCTTTTTGGGTATATAGTTAAAATATCCGTCGTTCATGCGCTGTTCGACCTGAACCGACGAAAGCCCTTTATTGACGTCTGGAGAAAACCGCTCTGCCTTGGAGAGATCGACGGCTACCGGTTTACGCCTTTTGGCGGAAGCTATCCGCGCCTCCTTCGAAAGCATTGTGCCGTCTATCGTCGAAGAACGCGAAACTTCGGGCTCTGTCGAATCGGCGCCGGAAAAAACAGACTTATCTATGGTAAGCTCGTAGTTTTCAAGCTGCGGAACCGTAGGCTCTATAGTATTGGTCGCTTTGGTAACCACATGGCCGCGCGGCTTATTCTTATTAGACTGTAAATTTTTTTCTCGCGGATCGTTTTTTTTATCCATGATTGCTCCGTTAAAGTGTTTACAATTATCCCGCTTAAGTATAGCATACAAACTCTTGAAGTGTCAATGATTATTTGTCGCACCCCACAAATAAATAAAATTACGCCGTGACAGCGACGGCGCAATTACTTCAATTATTAAGATAATATATCCCGGTTAAACGTCGACGACTTTCCAGACAGCGCTTTCATACGGCCGCAAAAGCGCTTTCCCGTTACCGGTAAGCGGCGGTTCGGCGTAATTAAACATTTCGGGCCTAAGGCAATGCCCGATTTCGGTTTCAATCGTTCGGGCGGTAAGATTTGCCGTAACGCACATCGTTTCGTCCCGACCGGTTCGGGTATAAACAAACGTACCCGCAGGAGATCCGAGACGGCTGAAAACCCCGTCAATAAAAACTTCTTCATGGCTTCGACGGAAGGCGATAAGCTCCCTGTAAAAATTCCACACGGAACTCTTGTCTTTTATCATAGCTTCGGCATTGATATCGCTGTAATCGGGATTAATTTTAAGCCACGGCTTTCCGACAGTGAACCCCGCGCCCGTTCCGCCGTTCCATTGCATGGGCGTGCGCGCGTTGTCGCGGCCCTTGAGGTTAACAATGGCAACCGCTTCTTCCGGCGGATAATACCCGCAGACGTCGTTTTCGGCAAGGAAATTTTCGGCTTCGCAATCATTCATTTCGTCGCGTTTCAGAGAAATATTGCGCATGGAAAGCTCCGTCCCCTGATATATAAACGGAGTCCCCTGCAAAGTCATGAGTATGACGGCAAGCATTTTTGCACTTTCTGCGCGATATTTACCGTCGTCGCCGAAACGCGAGACCATACGCGGCTGATCGTGATTGTCAAAGTACAGACTGTTCCAGCCTCGTCCCGCCATGCTGGTCTGCCATTTGACGAGCGATTCGATAAGGCGCTCGGGCGGCGCAGACGCTCTGTTCCATTTCCCGTGCTCTCCTTCTTCCAGAGACATATGCTCAAACTGAAATATCAAGTCAAGCTCTCTGCGGTCGGGGGAAACGAACATTGCGGCTTCATTCGGATCGGTGCGTGAACATTCGCCTATAGTGGCGAGACCGTATTCGGAAAAAAGCTGCTCGTTGAGATATCTGAAATACTCGTGTATGGGGCCGTAATTTATGAATTTCTTTCTCAGGTTCTCGTCGAAATTTTCGGTAATATCCTCAAAATCGCAGTTTTTGGCAAGAAAATTGGCACAGTCTATGCGTAATCCGTCAACGCCTTTTTCCGCCCAGAATTTACCGACTTCGACAATCGCCTTGCGTACATCGGGATTTTCCCAGTTAAGATCTGGCTGCGCCTCCGTAAAAAGATGGAAGTAATATTCGCCGGTAATCTCATCCTTGGTCCATGCGGAGCCGCCGAAAACCGAGGTCCAGTTGCAGGGCGCGCCGCCGTTTTTGCCCTTACGCCATATATAGTAATCGCGATAAGGATTGTCGGTGCTACGACGGCTCTTTCTGAACCATTCGTGCTCGACTGAAGTATGGTTTATTACAAAATCCATGATCAGTTTAATGCCGTTATTATGGAACGCCGAAACAAGCTCGTCAAAATCGGCCATCGTACCGAATACCGGATCGATCGCGCAATAATCGGAAATGTCGTAGCCGTTATCTACTCCGGGAGAAAGATATATCGGCGACAGCCATACGGCGTCAACGCCCAGCGATCTCAGATATCCGACTTTGCCTGTAATGCCGCGCAAATCGCCGATGCCGTCGCCGTTGCCGTCACAGAAACTGCGCGGATAAATCTGGTATATAACGGCGCGCTGCCACCATTTATCATTTTTTAACATACTTACACCTTGCAGTCAGTAATCGATTTCTGTAATATCCAGCGATAATATCCCCGCTTTATCACCGTCCCAAACGGACAGCGGCACTACGCGTATTCCGTCCGCCATGCGGTTAAGCGGCACGGTCAGCAGCCTCTTTGAATTATCCTCGATCTCGGCCGCGGTTTTCCATTCTCCGCCGGAGAGATATTCTATTTTTCCGCGCTTCATAAGCCGTGGCGGCATTATCATTTCTTTTTCGTCAAGGTGCAAATGATTGCGCATCGGATACAGCCTCGTGTCGAAACAATAATCGTCTTCGCTCAAAAATGTGCGCGCAAGATCGCTGTCAAGAACTATTCTTATACGCTTTACGAATTCGGTATGCGCAAATTTGAGTTCGAGCGCATTGCCGCAATCTATTGCCACTCCTGCCTTTTGTCCTTCCACGGTGCGCTCAATGCCGGAAGTGATAAGCGCCGTCTGTTCTGCGCTTAAGTTATATTGCCCGTTTAGCGCAGCCTTGCTGAGCCGTCTGGGCGTATTGATCAGAAAGCAATCGACGTCGCGCAACAGCTGCTTCAGCTCGGCAATATGACCAAGCACGCCGCGAGGAGTCAGCTTGCGCGTAACGGCTATAAATGCGGCCGCGCCGACCGCCTGCCCTACCAAAGCGCACGTTCCCATAACTCTGCTTGACGAACATGCCAGATGCGAACAGCTTATGTTGCGTCCGGCAAAAAACAGATTTTCGATATTGACCGAATAAAGAGTACGGTAAGGAATGGGATACGGATGCGGTTTAGAGTGAACCCAGTTGGGCGGCCCGTCGAAATCAAACCCGCGAGGATCGTGATCGTCGACCGGCCAACCGCCGTAAGCGATCTCGTCATCGAAGGCGCGGCACAAGTCTATGTCGTTCTGCGTCAGCACATAGTCGCCGACATAACGGTTGCTTTCCCTCTTTCCGGGCAAAAATCCTATAAATGCAAGCTCCCAGTTGTCAGCGTCGTACTTACCGCTGTTCTTTATATAATCCCATACGCCGTACGCTATAGGCACAAGCCGGTCTCTTACCCTTTCGGTGTCTCCGACCGAATCTCCGTCTCCGCCCAGCTCGAGCCACCAGAAGTTACCGCAATGCCAGCCGTATTTCTCGTCTATGCGCGAGCGGAATTGTTCTTCGGTAAGCTTGGCGGCAAACGGCGGGGGCGTATAACGCACGGGGCGATCGCATTCCCTTGCCTGTATCATGCAGCTCATTCCCATGGTTTTCGAATCGGCTTTTTCCTGCGCGAAACGTTCGCCGTACTCCGATTTGGCCTCCCTGCCTTTGACGAACCTGGCGCCGCTGAGAGGCGCAAGCACGCTGTCGCCCGAGCAGTCCGAAAAATATTCTGCCTTTATTTCGTGATAGGTATAGGTGGTAAGCTGCCAGCCTTTTACCGAAACTATGCGCCCTTTCTCGACTTTTGCATCGTAACAGGCACAGTTGAGGATCAGGTCAATATTCTTTTCCGCCTGCACCATACCGAGCAGAATACCGTCCCAGTTCTGATACGTCATGGAGGGA
This sequence comes from uncultured Bacillota bacterium, assembly GCA_949294845.1. Classification (GTDB taxonomy): domain Bacteria; phylum Bacillota; class Clostridia; order Christensenellales; family Pumilibacteraceae; genus HGM11386. The sequence continues at coordinate 50,296 of CASFJH010000047.1, forward strand.
TTATAGCGGCTCTGAAGCAGCGTGAGTTCTTCAAGAAGCCCCGATTCGCGATATTCCGGATAGGAATATCCCGCTCCCCGTATCCACATACGAATCTCGCTGGAAGCGTTGCCGCCGACCATCGGCCGGTCCTGCATGAGACAGACCTTAATGCCGAGTCTTGCGGCCGTGATTGCGGCGAACATTCCGGAAAGGCCGCCGCCGACTATGCCAAGTTGCGCTTTATGTTCGATAGTTTCAAGCATAACGACTCTCCTTATATCAGTGCATAAATTCGTCCAGACGTCTTGCTATCCTGACTGATGAAGCCTTCTGTATGAGCACCCGGTGCCTCCCCTCGCCTTCAATAAACTCCGAACCGCCTCTTTCGTCGAATTTCATGCGACCGTATGGCGAAAGTTCGAACAAATCGTCGGTGCCGTAGATCGCGTAATAGACTGCGCAAGGATCCCAGCTTGCTCTTACCCCGTTGCTTCCGCGCAAATCGTAAACGAATCGCGCCACGGTTCCCTGAGGGATAGCCGCCCCCGTAAGTATGTCGTAACCGACTTCAAACGGAACGTAAGTAATGTCGACAAGACATTTATCCGCAAACCGCGCTGCCGATGAAACGTCCTGCTCTATGTTCCACTCTATATCGATCAGCTTGTTTTCAAATTTTATGCGCGGATCAGCTACGGTACCGCCCATAATAACGACCTCGTCAACTGCCTTTTCCAGCAGACCGGTACCCACCAGCCCGACGATATTACGCTGAGGACCTATTGCGGCAACGGTATATCTGCCTCCGGAAGCGAGCGTGCGTTTAAGCAGATCGATACTTTCGGAAGTTTGGGCCGATATTGTGAAATGCCGCTTTACCGCGGCGGCGTAACGGTTGTAATCTCCGTCGCACATAAACGGCTCGCCGGTATTAATCCCTATCGGCACAGTAACTCCGTAATCGGCAAATATTCCGGCGATACATTCCCCGGCGCCGTCCATAGTGGTGCAGGAAGTAACCGCGCACAGCCGTGCGTCGCCGTTAAGGCGCGCCGTCTTTGCCAACAGAAGAGCGCCGGCGTCGTCAAACCGCGCGCGCCGCACATAATCGTCAATAGTCAGGTTATAAACGGCGTTTATCCTTACGCTTTCTCTTATCCCCAGAAGAGGCGCGGTCGCTATAAGCGAGCAATTGCGGAATGCCTCGGTATATTCCGCTAGCGCCGCCGCATACTGAGCGGCCGCCTCGCGGCCTGTTCTCATAAGTCTGAACATTGCGCCCGGATCGCTGATATCTACGCCGTACAGATAACCGGCATTTATTGCCGCTACGTTTCCGTACAGTATTTTTATGCAGAAATGCGGACTTGTTATAAGCGGATACCGCGGATCGGCGGCAATTTTATGTAACGGACTGTCCGGGTTGGACGAATGAAGCTCGGGCTCCCTTTTAAACGCCTGTATGTCCAGTCCGCCGAGATAAAAGCACAGCGACGCAGGCTGAACCATCTCCGGCCGCACAACCGACGCCCCCGATAACCGGCACAGGTCCGCGTTTCCGGTACAATCGATAAAACATTTTGCGCTTATTTCGACACGGCCTGCAGGAGTAATAACCGTAACCGACCGTATCAGACCGCCGTTTAAAGAAACACAAACGGGACAGCTCTCAAACCATACGTCAGTACCGCACTCATAAACAAGCTTATCGTAGACGCGTTTTAAAGCCTCGGCTTCGATAGGCACCCATTCTTCCCTGTCGTCCGGCAAATCACTCATGCCCCCGAGCGCGCTGTCAAAAATCTCCCGCGCGCTGCCGGACAAAGTCCATCGGTGTACCGGACACCAGCTGGGTACAAGTCCGCAGGTGCCCATACCGCCTAACGAAGAAGTCTTTTCGATAAGCAGCGTTTTGCAACCGCGACGGGCACACGACAAAGCGGCGGAACACCCTGACGGCCCTCCGCCGATAATTACCGCGTCGTAGCTTACCGATTCAACTGTCGCCGCGTTTCTCATCAAAACATTTCGCTCCCTGCCGGAAAGTTTTCTGAAAAAATGTAATCGATTACATTAGTAAACTTATAATAACATACAAAACCGGGCTTTAATAACATACAAAACCGGGCTTGTCAATACTTTTTAAAAAATTTTTTTGAAAATTTTTTCGTGTAACCGCGATATGCTGAGTATGTTTTAAGTTGTTAATACGACGAATTTGAGGCAATTGGCTTAAAAAGGTTGATTTAATAAATTTATAGTGATATACTATAAGGGTATGGAGTCTGTAATTACGCAAAAAGAACCCGTGCCCGTCTGCCGGCGCGTCACAGTCCTGTTTGCAGCAGCCGCCGTTACTCTTGCGGTCGTTTTCGGCGTCAATATTTTGCATTTGCTTGACGGCGCCATAACCGAAGCCGTACATATATCGTCATACACCATGATGATATATAACGCCGCGGTCGTCGTCATATTTGCCGCGTTTATTCCCTGCCTTAACGTATTTCTAAAGCGTCACGCGGATTTTGCTCCGTTCGCAAAATCGGAAAAGCCTCTTTTATATAAGCGCACGCTTATTATATTTGCCGTCACCGCAGTTTGCGTTTTTGTCACTTCCGCCTGCATAGGCTTCAAGTTCAAAGTTTTTTACGAACTCGGTCAGGACGTTGCCGTAATACACATGAGCGCCGTGCTTATCGAATATTTGCGCCGGCTGCTGCAGCTTATGATAGCGATTGCGTTTCTGCGCATTACCGACGAGGCCTTTTCCGCGCTTTTGCCGGCATGCAAAATTCCCGTTGCCGGCATCGTATTCGTATTGCTGTACGGTGTGATCGATTTTTTCCTTTACAGAGCGTTGGGGCGCGGACTGTTTTCATACGTCTATCTTGCGTACAACGTCGTTTACGCATTGTTTTACTATATCGGCGACCGTAAACTTTATACGGCGTTTATTCCCGCGGCAGTTCTTCTGGTGTTGTAACGATGAAAGATAAGATCATATATACAATCAAAAAGCAAAGCCTTATAATTCTGTTTATCGTGCTTGCGCTTCTTATCGATCTGACCGGCGTATGCGTTACGAGCGGTAAGTTTTATATCCGCTATCCCGCTATGTACATTTCCGTCATCGGGCTTATTGCTGCCGTTGCGCTGTTTATCAGCAGCCAGAAGGCGCGCTTTGTTTCTCTTTCGGTGGCGCTTTCGGTCATTTACCTTCTTGACGCGGTATTTATCGTAATATACGATATGACCGGCACCATGTTCGAGTTTTCAATGCTGTCGCTTAAACACGACGCAATGAACATCGTCGAATCGGTTCCGATCAATTTTGCATTCTCGTTCGTTTCATTATTTCTTCTTACTTCGTACTTTATTTTCGGCTCGTACGTTCACGCGAAGCTTCCGGTTCCCGAAAAAGGCCGCAAACGTCTCGTAATACAATCCTCGGTGCTGGCAGCCATTCTGCTGGCGCATGCTTTAACAATAGGCTTTACCGACTTTTCAAAAGCGCGGGCTCTGGTCGATAAAATTTACGAGTCGTCAGAGAACGCTTACGTCGACTACGGAATAATCGGCAACTTCACTACCGAAATGTACGGCGGGCTTTTTGCAACCCGCAACGTTCCGCTCGACGAAGAAGAAGCGCAGGACCTGAACGATTTCGTTTACGGGCAAACGTCCGTTACGACCGATTATACCGGCGCAGCCGAAGGCTACAACGTCGTTACCGTGCTGTGCGAAAGTTTCGAATGGTTTTCGTTTATGGCGGACATTTCAAAATATCCCAACGCTTTCAACTGCAGCGAAGAAATTCTGCGGGAGCTTTACCCCAATCTTTACGAGTTTTACGACAACTCCATTGTGGCTAACAATTTCCACGCGCTGGAAAAGACAGACATTTCCGAAAATCTTTCAATTATCGGCAATTATCCGCTTGAAGCATTTATTAACTATGCTTATCCGGAAAATACGCTGTCCTACAGCCTGCCCAATATATTAAAAAACCTTTACGGCGTGAGCTCGAACTCTTTCCATGACGGCACAAATACCTTTTATAATCGCAACGTCCACCATGTAAACGCTCTGGGCTTCGACAGCTTCACTTCGGCCGAAGCTATGGGCTTCGATAACGAGCTCAAACGCCTGGGAGAAACTAACCGCGACGGAGAGATGATCCGCAATTGCGCAGACGCAATGTTCCCCACCGACCGGAGATTCAATACCTATATAACCACCATATCCATGCACGGTCAGTACACCTACCGCGAGAATTTTGCACAGTATTACGACAAACTGGACGAATACGGTCTGCTTCCTGTTCAGGAAGGGCTCAATTCCGATTCACAGGCGGCTACGGCTCTCAGATATTACTGCGCCGCCGCAATGGAGCTCGACGACGCCGTAGGCGAAATTATGTCGCAGCTACGCACGCGTAAATCCACAGACGGCACGCCCTTGATCGAAAACACTCTGGTAGTGCTGTTCGGCGATCATTACTCGTATTACCAGCAGGTTACCAATTACGCCAAGAACATTTACAACTCCAAAACCGAAAATTATACCGAGCTGTACCGCATCCCGCTCATGATAAAAGTCGGCGATATGAGCGGTCAGACTGTAGTCGATAAATTTTGCTGTACCGCCGACATTCTGCCCACAATCCTTGATTTGCTCGGCATAAAGTATTACTCCAATCTCTATTACGGACACAGTATATTCGACAGCGAAGAAAGCATCCTGTATTCGCGCGCTTACGATAAATTCATTACGGATAAAGTTGTGTTCGTTTCGATAAACAAAACTATTTACTCCGATCCCGACGTCGACGAAGTCTATATGGCGGAAATCGAACAGCGAGCCAGAGAGATCATGTTTAAAACCGAAAACGTTATGAAAATTTTCAAGCATGACTTCTTTGCCGGCACGGAAGGAGACGAGTTTAATTTAAAGATGCGCGAGCTTAATCACCTTTAAAAAATCCGGTAAAATATTATGCGCTGACCGGCCGGTCATTTGTATATGCCACTTAAAAACGCCTCTATAAGAGGCGTTTTTAAATATATTGCAAACCGCACAACGTTAAATTCAAATCTTTTTCACTCAGATGGCGACTGAAAAAATTTATAAAATCGGCTTAAATATCAATTTCTCTGTTTTTATAATAATATAACCTGTCGCGCTCGCCTATTTCGCGCAAAATGCGGCATGGGTTACCGGCAGCAACTACTCCCGAAGGAATATCCTTTGTAACGACGCTTCCTGCGCCGATGACCGAATCGTCACCGATAGTAATACCGGGCAGTATTACCGCGCCGGCGCCTATCCACACGTTATTCCCTATCTTTACAGGTATGTTGAATTGCGCGACTTTGCGCCTTAAGGACGGCTCCACGGGATGCCCGGCGGTAGCTACCGTAACGTTAGGTCCGAACATAACGCTGTCCCCCACATATATGTCGGCGTCGTCTACCAGCGTAAGATTAAAATTGGCGTAAACGTTATTGCCGAAATGCGTGTGCTTTCCCCAATTGGCGTGCAAAGGCGGCTCTATATAGCAGTTTTCGCCCACTTCGGCAAACAGCCGCTTAAGTATCGCGGCACGCTTATCGCTTTCCGTAGGGCGAGTCGCATTGAAATCATATAAAATTTCCAAACAGGCTGTCTGCTCCTTCATAAGCTCTTCATCTGTGCAAAAATAAATTTTGCCCGAAGCCATTCTCTCTTTTACGTTCATAAATAGTTCCTCTTGTAAAATTCAATGCTCGCTTTCGATGTATCGCTTGATTATCGCGAAAAGGTATTCGGACGCTCTATTATGCAGACGTTTTCTTCAGCAAGCTTAACGTAAGCGCCCATTCTCTTCAGCGCTTCGGTAAGAATACGATGACGCTCGTAAAAATTTCCTGCCTTTTTCAATCCCGATTCGGTAAAAGCGATTTTCCCACTGTTACGGTCAATTGTTAAATATCCCCTTTTCTCAAGAAGATTTATCGCTCGCGAAACACTTGATTTCGCATAATCCGGTACTTTTTAACCAATTATTCTTTTAATGTTCAACAAAATACAGAACTACACATATTACAGAAATAAAAATAGCAAAAATGCAAATGAAGCAATTCAGGACGTTGTCTTTAAATCAGGACGTCGTCTTTAAAAAACGTTCTATTCTTTCTCCTTCACAATAATCGCTAATAAAAAATCTTAAACCCACTCAATTTTATCATTGAATGGGTTTAAGATTTTTGGTGCGGAGGATGGGACTTGAACCCACACGGGATTACCACTAGCTCCTGAAACTAGCGCGTCTGCCATTCCGCCACCTCCGCATTCAAGACAGCTTAATCATTATACAATATAGGCGGATTTATGTCAACCGTTTAACGGATATTTCAGGCGGATTAACTGTAAATAAATTTAATTTTTACCGATTTCAGCAAGGTATAAACCATTAAATTAAAGCTTATAAAAATTGTGTTATCACAATATTTTCACAATAATTTTATTGTCATTTTACGGCGTATGTGTTATAATGTTTAAGTAAATTGAGGTAGTATCATGAAGCAATACGCAATTGGCTTGGACGTCGGATCCACAACAATTAAAACCGCTGTACTGGATAACGAAAACGCGGTTATATACTCCAGTTACGAAAGACATTATTCGGATATAAAGGCAACCCTCACTTCCGTATTGCGTCGGCTGCTGAAAAAATACGATAATTTTTCTCTTATGGTTACCGGAAGCGGCGGCATTTCCGTTTCGGGGTGGCTCGGTATTCCGTTTATACAGGAAGTAATCGCAGGCGTGGAAGCCATCAAGCGCATTATTCCCGAAACGGACGTCGCCATAGAGTTGGGAGGCGAAGACGCTAAAATCACATACTTGACCGGAGGCATCGATCAGCGCATGAACGGAACTTGCGCAGGCGGAACCGGCGCGTTTATCGATCAGATGGCAAGTCTGCTGGGAACAGACGCTAAAGGACTCGACGAGCTTGCGCGTGACGCAACGATCATTTACCCCATAGCTTCGAGGTGCGGCGTATTTGCCAAATCGGACATACAGCCGCTTATAAACGACGGTGCGAAGCCTGCCGATATAGCCGCGTCCGTTTTTCAGTCTGTAGTAAACCAGACCATTTCCGGCCTCGCCTGCGGCAAACCGATCAAAGGCAACGTGGCGTTTCTCGGCGGACCGCTCCACTTTCTCCCCGAACTGGGAAAGCGTTTTACCGAAACTCTCAAGCCTCAAAAAGCTATTTTTCCCGAAAATGCCGAGGTTTTCAATGCTATAGGCGCCGCGCTTACGGGAGAAAAAGTCTTTACTGCGGCGGAACTCGGCGCCAAGCTGGATGAGTTGTCGAAACTTACCGTCACCGAAGTCACACGCCTTCCGGCGCTGTTTTCCTCTGCGGAAGAGCTCGAACAATTCAGAGCGCGCCATGCAAAAACCAAGATACCGTTTGCGGACATTGCAACTCATAAGGGGCCTTGCTTTCTCGGCGTAGACGCAGGCTCGACGACTACAAAAGCCGCTCTGATAGATTCCGACGGCGGATTGCTGTACTCATGGTACGGTTCAAACAGCGGAGATCCGCTTGCGACGGTTACCGATATACTCAAAGAGATATACTCGCTGTTGCCCGAAGGCGCTTACATAGGAAACAGCACGGTAACCGGTTACGGCGAAAACCTGATAAAGACGGCGCTAAATATCGACGCGGGCGAAATCGAGACAATGGCGCATCAGACCGCTTCAAACGAAATCCTGCCGGGCGTGGAGTTCGTTTTGGACAGAGGCGGACAGGACATGAAATGTCTGCGCATAAGAAACGGCGTTATATACGATATATTGCTGAACGAAGCCTGTTCGTCGGGCTGCGGAAGCTTTATAGAGACTTTTGCCAAGGCGCTGGGGCTTACGGCAGAAGAATTTGCGGAAAAAGGATTGGCCTCTTCTGCGCCGGTTGATCTCGGTTCGAGATGCACCGTATTTATGAACTCGCGTGTTAAACAGGCGCAGAAAGAAGGCGCGACCGTTGCGGATATTTCCGCCGGACTTGCATATTCTGTAGTCAAAAACGCGCTGTTTAAAGTAATCAAGTTGCGCGACAGCAGCGATATGGGCAATAAAATCATCGTTCAGGGCGGAACATTTCTCAACGAATCGGTTTTGCGCGCGTTCGAGTTGGTCTCCGGCCGCGAGGTAGTGCGCCCCGACAAAGCCGGCCTTATGGGAGCTTACGGATGCGCCATTCTCAGCCGCAACAGATATTCGGGCGGCAAAAGCGGCATAAAAACGCTAGACGAACTCAAAGGATTCTCAGTAAAGAAATACACGCGCCGATGCGAAAAATGCGGCAACCATTGTCTGCTTACCATTTCGGAGTTTTCGGACGGAAGAACATTTATAAGCAACAACCGCTGCGAGCGCGGAGGCAACAGCAGCGAAACCGCGGTTTCCAAAGCGCCGAATCTCTTTAAAGAGAAATATAACCGTTTATTCTCGTATTACAAACCGCTGCCTGCCGAGACCGCGCCGCGAGGCGTCGTAGGTATTCCGCGTGCGCTGAATATTTACGAGAACTATCCGTTCTGGTTTACTTTCTTTACCAAACTGGGTTACAGCGTCAAGCTTTCTCCGCGCTCGTCCCGTGCAATATATGATATGGGTATTTCCACAATGCCCTCCGAATCGGTTTGCTATCCGGCAAAACTGGTACACGGACATATTACGGCGCTGGTTAATTCCGGAGTCAGCTTTATCTTCTATCCCTGTATCCCTTATGAGATGATTGAAGACGAGACTGCCAACAATCACTACAACTGCCCTATCGTTTCCACATATCCCGAAGTGATACGGCTGAATATGACCGAAGTTTTCGGCGACAAAGTTGTTTTCAAAGCGCCGTTTTTGCCTTATGCTAACCCGAGCCGTATGTACGAGCGGTTGTGCGAAGAGTTTCCCTCTATTCCGGCTAAAGAGATCAAAAGCGCCGTTGACGCTGCATACAAGGAGATCGACAAGTTTAAAAGCGACATAAGAAAACGCGGCGAGGAGGTCTGCGCCGAGCTCCGGAAATCGGGCGGACACGGCATTGTGCTGGCCGGACGGCCTTACCATATCGATCCCGAAATAAACCACGGTATTCCCGAGATGCTCTGTTCCTACGGCTTTGCGGTGCTTACCGAGGACAGCGTAGCGCACATGGCCCGTATACCTCACCCTATCCGCGTCGTAGACCAGTGGATGTATCATTCGAGGCTGTATTCAGCGGCAAATTTCGTAAGACGTACCGATTATCTCGACCTTATACAGCTCAATTCCTTCGGCTGCGGACTGGACGCAGTAACGACTGATCAGGTTCAGGAGCTGCTCGAAGAAGCGAATAAGCTTTACACCGTTCTTAAAATAGACGAAGTCAACAATCTAGGCGCAGCGCGAATAAGAGTGCGTTCGCTTATGGCCGTACTGGAAGAGCGCAAATCGAAGCAGATAAAAGCCGCTCCGGTTCCTCCGCCCAAATATCGCGTAGTGTTTACCAAAGCCATGAAAAAAGCGGATTATACCATAATCGCGCCGCAGATTTCTCCCATTCACCTTAAACTGCTCGAGGAATCCATAAACGCTCACGGGTACAAGCTCGTTGTGCTGCCCGAAAGTCCGCGAGCTACCGAAGTGGGGCTTAAATACGTCAATAACGACGCCTGCTACCCTACGATACTTACCGTAGGACAGCTGATAGACGCGTTGCAGACAGGCAATTACGACCTCGACCATACCGCGGTAATAATGACTCAGACGGGCGGCGGCTGCAGAGCGACCAATTATATAGCTCTTATACGAAAAGCGCTTAAGCAGGCAAATATGCCGCAGGTGCCCGTTATTTCCTTGAGCTTTGCGGGAATCGAGAAAAACCCCGGGTTCAAGGTAACGCTCGGAATGTTAGTGGATATGCTGCGCGCGCTGATGTACGGAGATCTGCTGATGCGCTGTCTTTACCGCACGCGGCCATACGAAAAAGTAAAAGGCACGGCATGGGCTTTATATGAGAAATGGGACGAGAAACTGAGAGGCGAATTCAGAAAAGGCAAGCATAACATAAGGAAAAACGCGTTTGACATTGTCCGTGAATTCGACGCGATCGATGTTGAAGATACCGTAAAACCGCGCGTCGGAGTTGTCGGAGAGATACTTGTGAAATTTCATCCGGTAGCCAATAACAGGATCGTCAGCGTCATCGAGAGCGAAGGCGGCGAGGCGGTTGTACCCGACTTTCTTGATTTCTTTCTGTACGGTATGTATAATAACAATACCAAATACGAGCTGCTTGACGGATCGAAATTGAGTAAATTTGTCGGAAATCTTTCCATCGCGTTTGTGGAACATTACAGAAAGCCTTTCGCCGACGCGCTGAAAGGTACGAAATTCGGCGAACCGGCCGATATTTACGCTTTGGCCGACGCCGCGAAAAACGTTGTTTCTCCTGCCAATATGAGCGGAGAAGGCTGGTTCCTCACCGCAGAAATGCTCGAGCTTATGCATAACGGAGTTAATAATATCGTATGTGTTCAGCCGTTTGCCTGTCTTCCCAATCACGTTACCGGCAAGGGCGTTATGAAAGAGCTTAAACGGCAGAACCCCCAAGCCAATATAGTAGCAGTCGATTACGATCCCGGCGCAAGCGAAGTCAATCAGATAAACCGTATCAAGCTTATGATGAGCGTCGCTTTTTCGAATCTTAATCACTCCGGACGATAATGGCATAGCGCTTGCATATATTGAAGCGCGCCTGACGGTAATCGGCACAGCACTTGCAAATCTTGAGCGCGCCTCCGATAATCTGCATAGCGCTTACACAATATCAAAAGGTCTGCAGTATCCGTGCAGACCTTTTTTTTTAAATTGCAAGCTTTGGGGATTATACGGCGGGTACGGGCGGCTCATTAAGAAGCACCTCACTGTTCGTCCCGTAAAAAATGTCTTCGTGCCGCGAAATCATGCGGCAGAATTCTTCCATGCGATCCCAATATTCGGGCCTGTAGTCGAACTCGTAACTGTGCCCCCATATGTAAAATATCTTGGGCGTATCGGGTTTGAGCGATATAAATTCGTCTCCGAGGCTGAACAGTCTGTCAAATTCCATGTGGTGTACCGTAGGATTAAACCTTAGAAGATTACTCTGAAGATCGAAACTGTAAGACGAAACAATAGTTCGGGCATACCGTATGGGAGTACACCGACCTATTATTCCGGCAACGCGATCGTCGTTATTCTGCCCGCCGCACGGGTACGCCATTCCGCAAACGGGATATCCTGCCAGTTCTTCCAGATTGCGCCTGTCGCAATCCACCTGCCTTATTATTTCCTCTTCCTCCAACTCCGGCAATAACGGATGCGTAAGCGTGTGCGCGGCTACTTCGTGACCGCGGTATACCTCTCGTATCTCGTCTGCAGAAAACCGCGTATGGTCGAGATCGATGCTGTTCCGATGAATTTTTGATGTCTGTCCGAAAAGTCCGGAGTTGAGATTGAACGTCGCCTTAAGTCCGTATTTGTCAAACATGGCTATCAGGCGTCTGTCCTGCACCACCCCGTCGTCGTAACTGAACGTTACCGCTTTTTTCAGACCGTTGAACATTTTCCGCCTCCGTTTAATTTACAGCGCGAGCCCGAGCAGGCGCGCGGCATTTTTATAAAAGATCTTATCCAGCACTTTACCGTCTTTGACACATTCGCGCATGAACTCCACGTCCTTTTTCTGACATTGCCACGGAGCGTCGGTCGCAAAAAGCAGCTTATCCGTATCGTGCTCGGCCAGAACGCGCTCGATTTCGTACTTCGACAAAAAATCAAAGCCGAACGACGTGTCGAGATAGCAGTCCTTGCCTATAAGCAGTCTGAACATATCGTCCCACAGCCCCTGCGAGCCCATGTGCGCGCCGACAATCGGCGCACCGGGAAAAGCTTGTGCAACGTGCGCAAAACGCTCCGGATCGCAGTGCAGCGGCTCACCGAGCACGAGATCCTTGCCGCAATGAAAAAGTATTACCATGTCTGATCGGAGAATTTTTTCATAAAGCGGAAACATTCTTTCGTCGTCGGCAAAAAATTTCTGATAGTCAGGATGAAATTTGACGCCCTTTATGCCCGCCGCGGCAAGTCTGTCCACTTCGGCAAAGCTGTCCTCCAACTCAGGGTGTATCGAACCGAAAGGGACGACAAACGGGACGTCCAAACACGATATTGCCCAGTCGTTGACTTTACGGTTCTGATGCGCGTTTGTGGCGATGTTCTGCATGACGGAAATATCTATTCCCGCCTCGTCCATTGACGCTTTCAGGCCGGAAAGCGTCCCGTCATAATAAGGCGGGTAGTCTGGATTTTTAGACAGATTCGCCATGGCTTTAGGCGCGATCGCGTCGGAAAAACAGTGCGTGTGGAAATCAATTATCATATACATATTTTACAACTTTACATATACAGTGTCAAGAAAATCAGTTATTCAGTTCAATTTATTTGACTAAAGCGCCGTATATATAGTATAATAAAAAGGTATTTCATTTTTTCGGAGGTTCGCTATGAACACTTTGGCTCTTGTCGGCGCGCAATGGGGTGACGAAGGTAAAGGCAAGATTATAGATATTCTTTCCGAAAAAGCCGATATGGTAGTACGCGCTCAAGGCGGCAATAATGCCGGCCATACCGTCGTTACTGGCGGCGTGACCTATAAGCTGCATTTAGTGCCCAGCGGCATTCTTTATCCCGAGACCGTATGCGTTATCGGCAACGGTACCGTGGTCGATCCGGCCGTTCTGCTGTCCGAGCTCGACGACCTGTCGGGCAAAGGCGTAGACTGCTCGCATCTTAAGATAGACGCCAGAGCGCACGTCATACTGCCCTATCACATCGTACTTGACGAATTGAGCGAGGACGCAAGAGGCAAGTCCGACATCGGCACTACAAAAAAGGGTATCGGTCCCTGTTACATGGATAAGGCTGAGCGTATAGGAATCCGTATGTGCGATCTTATTCAGCCGGATACCTTTGCCGAAAAGCTCAAAAGAAACGTTTCGATAAAAAACAATCTCATAACGAAGATGTACGGCGGTTCGCCGCTCAGTTACGAAGATATACTGGAAAAATATTCGGGCTACGCCGAAAAGCTCAAGCCCTATGTCTGCGATACGTCGGTTCTCATTTACGACGCCATTAAAGCGGATAAAAACGTGCTGTTTGAAGGAGCGCAGGGTGCGTTGCTCGATCTTGACGTGGGAACTTATCCCTATGTGACCAGCTCGCACCCTATAAGCGGCGGCTTCTGCGTGGGCGCCGGTATCGGACCTACGCTCATAAAGGATTGCCTCGGCATAGCGAAAGCCTATACTACGCGGGTAGGCAAAGGGCCTTTCCCTACCGAGCTTGACGACGAAACAGGCGAACGTATACGCACAATGGGCGCGGAATACGGGACCACTACCGGCCGCCCTCGCCGTTGCGGCTGGCTTGACGCGGTGATACTGCGCTTTTCCGTAAGAGTAAACGGTCTGACGGGTATAGCAATGAATAAGCTCGATACGTTATGCGGGCTCGAAACGGTTAAAATATGCGTTGCTTACAGAAAGAACGGATTGCTGCTCCGTAATTTTCCTTCGGATATCTCCGAACTGGCAGAATGCGAACCGGTATATACAGAGCTCCCCGGCTGGAAAGGCGATATCTCGGGCGCCAGAAAATTCTCCGATCTGCCCGAAGCCGCGCGTCAATACATCAGGACGGTCGAGAAAGAGATCGACTGCAAAATCTCAATGGTAGGCGTCGGCCCCGACAGAGATCAGAACTTCAATATTTGAAGCGCGCAAAAGCTTAAATTTGATTTTTAAACTTAAACCCCCGTTCAGAAGTGTATGAACGGGGGTTTAATATACCCGGAATATTGAGCCGGCCGACTCTGAGCGCGACAATCGGACTTATTTAATGCCGAACCCGATCTCCTTGAGCTTTTTGCAATTGTAATTTATCGTATCGAGCAAGTGATCGAATATCGCAACGGCTTCCTTTTTATCGGAGATCATTCTGGGCGCAGACTCGTCCGAGTTGTCCGAATGAGTGTAAAAATTCCGTCTTGAAAAATACTCGGTATACAGAGCCGACATCACTTCGGCGTAAATTACGCTTTTAATCCGCTTCTTATACCCGCTTTTAAGCTCGTACCTGCCTTCGGGCTTATCGAAAGCCTGGCCGATCATCTTTACCTCAATCCCCTGCGCCTTCTGAAGATCGCTTATAAACTTTTCGAGCCCCCTGTAAGGCGGAGTGAGCAGCGACGAGTAATCGGTAAGCTTCGTCTCATTATTATAAATATCTATAAGGCCGATAGTAATATCGATTTTAGACTGCTCGGACAAAAATTCGTAAGCGTCGGGCAGGCGCTTGCGCAGCATCTTCTGCAAGCTTCCGGCGCTTTTGTCCTCGCCGGCAATCGCTATATAATTCTTTACGGCTGAATTATAATCGTCGCCGCGGCTCAACTGAACCTGTATGTCGCCGAAAAGACTGCTGCGCTTACCCTGAAGCTGAATGACGCCGCTTGACGGCATATACCTGAGGTTGGCTTTGTTGCCTTTATTGTCCAGAATAGTATACGCGACCACGCTGTCTTTACCGCTTCCGGCAGTCTTTTTCTGCCGAAGCTTCATACCGCGGATCTTTCTCAGCCCTGATAAAACTGATTCAAAGCGCTGAGACGTTACGTTCTTGACGGTAAAATCGGCTGCTCCCGAAAGCGCGTCTGCTTTACCTGCCGCGTCGCTGCTCTTTTCGGCGCCTGCCACCGGCGGCTGTTTCGTAGCTTTGCCGGCAGCGCCTTTTTTGACCGCACTCTTTTCAGCCGCGTTCTTTTCGGCAAAAGCTGACTTTACGCTCTTATTCGCCGCGTCATTATCATGCCGCTTTTCTGCTGAATGTTTACCGTCAGCTTTATCGGCGCTTGTTACGTCGGCAGCTGCGCTCTTGTTTACGCTATCCGTTTTGCTTCGGCTGCGAGCGGACTGTCCAGTCTTAGCTTTATTGCTTTTTTGTTCGGCAGGCTTTGTGTTCAGCATAGCGACCGATTCGCCATGCGGCTTTAAAGCTTTAATGTCGGTTTTGTCGGGAACGGCATTACGCGCGTCTTTATTTAAAGATATTGCACGCCCCTTTTCGGCGCCGCTCTTATCCGATACGGAATCTTTGTCCGGCTGCCTCTTAGCCGCCTGCGCCGAGGCGCCGACAGTCTTCAGCAGCTTATCAAGGCACTCGAAAATTCTTTCGGACGCGGTAAGCGTAAGAATTCCGGCTTTTGTATCGAACACTACGCTGAGCTTTTCGCCGGACAGCAAATATTTGTATACAACCTGATGGCATCTGTCGTTTGCCGGCCTGAAATCTTTCAGTTCGCAACCTGCCATTTTACCCAGATCGGATACGAATCTCTCAGCCGAAGTATGTTCACAACGGATATCTTTGCGTAAATTCTCCAAAATATAAAACCACCTGCGTTTTTAAGCCTTTAAAAGCAAAAGGCGACTCAAAACCAGAGCCGCCTTTGTACTTTATCTGAATTATTTCTTTTCGTCCTTCGGCTTAATCTTTCTGTATCTTACCAGATAGACTATGACGCCGACGATCAGAACAATACCGACTATAATCAGCACGGTGCTGATGGCGGTAAGCGAAACGCTGCTGCCGCTAGCCTGAGCCGTTACAGTTATGGAATACTTCTGCGTGGAAGTATTGCCGTTTTCATCGGTAACCTCGTAGGTTACGGTATACGTTCCGCTCTTAGACAGGGTGATCGTAGAGCCGCTGTTCTCACGGTTGGCATACGTCGTACCTGTTCCGCTTACAGTGGCTACTTCCTCTCCGCTGGGATCGACAAGCGTCTTGGTGTAAGTGAAATCGCCAACGTTCTCGCCCTCGGAGGCAACAGCGGTAATCTTATTGAATTTGAACTCGCTGTTGATCTTGTATTTGGTCTGCTGAGTCTCGGTAAGACTGAAGTCGGGAGCAACTACGTCGCCTACGTTGATCGTAAAGCTGAGCGCGTCGGCGCTTACTCCGCGGTACGAAGCGGTAACCGTCACAGTGTACTGCCCGTCAGATTCGGGAACAAAGGTATAACCGGCAAGCTGTCCGCCGCTGACAAGGATATCGTCGCCGTTTTCGTCGACTTCGGTCAACTCGATATTGTTTCCGTCCTTGTCGCTGACAGCTACGTCAGGCGTGACGTTTCCGTGCTCGGCAACGCCGATGAACAGAGGCAGATTTACGGTGTCATTGACTTTGGAATAAGTCGGAACGAGACCGAGCGCCTCGATAACCGGCTTATCTTCTCCCGTAACGGAAATATTGTAAGTCTCGGCTTTTTCGGAATATACTTCGTCGAGAGCGGCATTTATAATATAGTCTCTGAAATGATAGGTGCCTGCGGTGAGAGCGGTAAACTCATTGTTCATAACCGACATACGACCGCCAGTGACTCTGTGTACTACATAATATCCGTCAACAGGTTCTCCGGTAACTTTATCGGTTACCTCGGTTTTTCTGAAAGCATAGGTTTCGTAAACGCTGCCGGTTGTAGGAATCTTTGAAGCGGAGAAGTCGATATCGCCGGAATCGTCGGATACTACGGTAATATTGAATACGGTAGCGCTGGATACGTCTGCCAGATTGAAAGCGCGGACAACCAGTTTATAAGTGCCGGCCTTTTCAGGCGTGAAAGAAATGTTGCGGATGACTATTTTGCCGTCATCGGAGTTATTATAGAAAGTCTCGATCTGTACGCCGCCGGAAAGCTCGTCGCCGTCGGGATTAACGACGTACACTTCAAATCCGGTATACTTATAATTTGCTTTGGTCGCCGAAATCTCTACGGTACCGCTCAGCACGACGGCATTTTTCGCCACATACTCGTCAGCCGGAGCGGCAAGAGTATTGGTTACGTCAAGCGTCTGTCCGCTGAGAGAGTCGGGCGTAACAACCGCGACGGTATATGTCTCGGATTCCTTAGCCTGTCCCACGCTGTCGGTCGTCTTGACTTTAAGCTCGAGCTCGGTGTTGAGCAACAGCTTGTCGCCGTTGTCAAATTCAAGATAATGCTTGCCGTTGTCGCTCTTGATATCGGCTACCTCACCTCCGTCAACCGATACCGAGGTAACGTATCCCTCGCTCTCGGCGGCGTCGGAAACGATTGTATATTCAGTGTGGAGACGCGAAGTTTCGCTGTCGGCAACCGTTACGGAAGGAACGGTGAAAGTCTCCTGCGATCCGCCGACGACAATATACTCGGGAGCGTCGTTAACCTTAGCGGACGAAGGATAGTTAACGTCGGTATAAGTGTTGGATACCTCTATCGTATATTTCTTGGTAACACGGTTGCCGCTTGCGTCGCGGGCGACATATTCTACGTTATAGGAGCCGGTTTTGGTCGCGGTATTGCTGCCAACCTTATTGAAGTCGAACTTAAGATCCTTAAAAGCTACGGCTTCGGTATCGTATGTGGACTCCGAACCGGTAAAGGTTTCTTCTTCGTCAAGGATATTGTCGTATTCTACAACGGTGTTGCCCTTGCTGTCGCTGATCTCGAAGCTGACGGTCAACCCTTCCGTACCGGCATTGTCAACGACCTCGGGTATGGGGAAGCTGATCGTAGCGTCGTCTGCCTTAACGGCGGTATCGTCGTCGGCAGATTCGGCTTTCTTTACCGTAAGGCCCCACTTTTCGGGAATTTGCCAATCGTCTATATCATTGATGACGGGCGCCGAAGTATCGGAAACATCGATTTCGTACTCGTGACGCGCCGACTGATTGCCGGAGTCGTCGGTTGCTATATACGTTACTTTGTACTGTCCTTTCTCGGTAGGATAGAAGCTCATCACCTTGTCGTTATCGAATGCCACGGCGGTATCTTTGACCGAAACGGCAAAACCGTTATCGTCGAGCTCAACTTCCTTTACCGGCTCGCCGGCGAAAGTAACCGTAATATCTACTTTAACATTCTGATCGAAATCATCGGTAGTAGTTGCGACCGGCAGGCTTACGGACTTATTGATATTGCCGGTTCTGGGAACGTTTGAAACGCTAAGCGTAGGAGCCGAGGTGTCTTCGAAGGTGTCCTGAACTCTGACGGTGAAATCTTTTGTGTAAAGTTTGCTGCCGCCGCCGAGATAAGCGTAATACTGTATCGTAAGAACGCCCGACTGGCTAGCGGTGTACTTTGCGGCCGTATCGCCCGACACTACCACGTCGGCGCTTCCGCCTGCGCTGAAGCGCGCCTTCACTTCCGCGCTGTCGTCAACCACGTTTCCGTCCTCGTCGTAATAAACGAGCTTAGCGCCGGGGAGCGTGATTTCGCTGCCTTTTTTGATGTAGGTAGGAATATCCGCGCCGTTTCCGTCGACTTTTATGGAATAATCGTTTTCGGTATAAGAATATACGCTGAAATCGTAACTCTCATCGCCCTGCGTATATGTGACCGTATAAGTGCCGACTTCCGAAGCGGTAACCGTGCCGGGAACCGCCGAAGGCGTTACGTCCTTGCCGCTGGGCGCTTTAACCGTCACCGTAGCGGGCGACGAAGCGGAAATATCGAAAGTGCCGCCGTATTTTACTCTGCGCGCTATCTTAACGTTTTCGAACACGTCCGAAGCGGCGGGAGCAGTGCCTAATGCAAATGCCGAAAACGACAGACTGCCTATTACCATAGCCGCCGACAGCGCGACAGCCAATAACGTCAGCCAAATGCTTTTGAGTTTCTTCATCAACCGTATACTCCTGTTGGGAAAAATTTATACTGTAACAGTGCAATTATACAATTTAACCGTAACTTTGTCAAACGAAAAAGGCTTCAATTTAAGGATTTTTTGCCAATCGCGTTTCAAAGTTATTATTTTACGCTTTGCTGGAAAATATTCCCTGTTTTTAAAGCACCCTGATAAGCGAATCGAGCGACTTTACGGCGTCCGAGCGGGATATGATGTCAAGCGACTTGCGCACGGCGTCCTCCGTTGTAAGATGCGTAAAGAATACTACCGGCGCATAACCGTCCGCGTCGTCCCCGTGCTGCATTGCCTTATTTATGCTTACGCCGTTATCGCCGAGTATGCCGGTTATTTTTCCTAAAACTCCCGGCTTGTCCATCAGCTTGAACGACAGGTAATACCTGGACGAGAAATTGCTCTTGACGACGATGCCTTCCTCCAGCCGGCCGTTGTTATCAAAGTCGCTGTAAGAGTGCCGAGAAGCCTGCTCAGCACAAACGACGATGTCGGACACTATCGCGCTGCCCGTAGGACGCGCGCCGGCGCCGCGGCCGTATAGCATGATGTCGTCAACGAAATCGCCCTTTAAAAATACCGCGTTAAAAGCGTCGTTAACGCTCGCAAGCGGATGGCTGTTCGGAACGAACGTGGGATGAACCCGCGCTTCTATTTCGTTTCCGCTGCGCTTGCCTATCGCCAGTAGCTTAAGCGTATATCCCATTTCTTTGCCGACGGCGATATCTTCCGCCGTAATTTTCGTTATGCCTTCACGGTAAATGGACGTATACGGGATACATGTATGGAACGCAAGCGAGCTGAGGATACTGAGCTTGTACATGGCGTCGTATCCCTCGACGTCGGCGGTAGGATTGAATTCGGCATATCCGAGCTGCTGCGCCTCCTTGAGCGCGGCTTCGTATGTCAGCCCTTCCTTGCTCATTTTGGTAAGAATGTAATTCGTTGTGCCGTTGATGATGCCGAGAATCTCGGTTATATTGTTGGCCTGCATACTGTCGGTGAGCGTGCGGATAATGGGAACGCCGCCCACGCAGCTTGCTTCGTAATAGAGGCCGGCGCCCGTCTTTTTAGCCGCCGCCTCAAGCTCGTAACCGCATTTCGAAATAAGCTCCTTATTGGCGGTCACAACGCTCTTGCCTGCGGCCAGAACGCGCAGGATAAAACTGCGGGCGGGTTCTACTCCGCCCATGGTTTCCACAACAATCGATATTTCGGGATCGGTCACGATAGCTTCCAGATCCGTGCAGGCAAGAGAAGCGTCGATTCCTCTGGCAGTCACGTTTTCCACGGCGCGGTCGAGTATCTTTTTGACCGTAATATCCAGCCCGCGCGTTTTCTTTATAAGCTCGCGGTTTGTTGTCAGGATTTCGTAAGTTCCGCCGCCGACGGTGCCTATCCCCATAATTGCAATTTTGACTTTTTTCATAAGCTCTCCTTTATCTGCGGTTAAGATTGTACAGAATATTGAGTCCTCTCAATGTAAGCGTTCTGTCAACAACGTCTATTACCGAACTGTTTTTCGTCACGATTTCGCTTAATCCGCCGGTAGCCACCACCTTGGCTGCGCCCTGCTCCTTTTTAAATCTTTCGACCATATATTCGACCATACCTATAAAGCCGTAAATGATACCCGACTGCATATTGGTAATCGTCGTTTTGCCAAGCACTTCGGGCGGCGCGACCAGCTCTATCTTGGGAAGTTTTGCAGTCGCAGACGTGAGCGCGTCCATGCTCGTCTTAAGTCCGAAAGAAATAGCTCCGCCCAGAAATTCGCCTTTTTCGTTGATATAGTTGAACGTCGTCGCCGTGCCGCAATCTATAACTATTACCGGACCGCCGTAAGTATGATATGCTGCCACCGAATTGACTATCCGGTCCGCTCCCACTTCCTTGGGATTGTCATACCTGATATTGATGCCGGTCTTAAGCCCTGCGCCTACTACCAACGGTTTTGCATTGAAGTAAAAATTCGATATATGCTCGAAAGTGTAGTTGAGATTAGGATTGACGCTGGACATTATCACACCGTCGATGCTCTTGCAAGGAATCCCGTTGGATTCTAACAGATCGCGCATGGTAAGCCCGTATTCGTCGCTGGTCTTGCTGGACGACGAGGCAAGCCTCAAGCTGTACACCAGCTTATCGCCGTCGAATACTCCGCATTTTATATTCGTGTTGCCTATATCGATAGTAAGATTCATAACGATTCCTCTTCCGGCTCTTTATTGTTTTCCTCCCGTGCATGGGCGCCGTTTTCAGTCTGCAAATACTGCTTCGGACTGATCCTGAGCGCGCGTCTCACCGGCAGCACCACCAACGGCACCAGCACGGTAGTTATAACCGCTTCGGGAAGGGCGTTTGCAAGGATAAGCACTTTAAGAACCTGGCCGGTAAAAATCTGCCCGCCGAACAACGTCATGGCCGACAGAGTCGCCACAGTGTTAATGACCGCGCCAGAAAATCCGGCCGCGCTCACCGCCGCGTATTCGCGCGTCTTTACGTTGCGCCGCCGCAAACAGAACCTTACAAGCCGGTAACTGCCGAGTGCCGCAGCTCCTATAAAGAGCCGCGGAAGTATCGATATCAGCGGGTTGATAAACGCTTCGGACGTGGCGCTTGGCATAATGACCGCGACCAGAAAGCTCGATATGCCGAACGCGGCTCCGCACGATAACGTAATCCACGGATTGTCCTTTATCATTCCGAAAGAGACCGTTACCGTCAAAGTTATTATGGCGAAGCTGACCGGCAGATATGGCGACAGATATCTGTCGAGCACCATGCTGACGAAAACCAACGCCGCCAGCATTGCGAGCGTAACTGCATTTTTTGATTTACTTGTCATACGAACTCCTACTGGGCGTACCTTAAAGGCTTGCCCGTAAAAACGTTTTTTTATACGCCGGTTCGGTTCCGGTTGCGGATACCGACCGATTTATAACGTTATACGATATACGGCATTATTATACCATAATTTTGCATAATCCGCAACCGTTTTATTAAGGTATATAAAAACTTATGCGCCGTATGTACCGTATCTTATACAGTCAGCTCGCCCGTCATTGCTAAGACAAAAAGATTACCGTATTCGCGTCACGCAGCTTTTACCCTTATTTGCTTAAATAAATTTTTACCCTTATATCCTTAAATAAATATACGGTTAAGCACTGTTTGCCCGCGCCTGTCATATAAAAAATTTCCCGCGCCTTTCGGCACGGGAAACCGGTTGAAGATTAAGTACGTTTACTTGCAGCAAGCGTCTCTTCCGCCACCGCAGCAGCAGCTGAGCAGTAAGTACAGAAGGATAAGATCGCAGCAGTCGCAACCGCCTTTCCTGTCGTATCCGCAGCCGCAGTTATTGTTGCAGGAATTGCCGCATCCGCAGCAGCAGAGCAGAATAAGAATCAGAAACATATCGTTTCCGCATCCGCCGTTAAACACAGTTCGTTTACCTCCTTGATGAATTCAGATACTTCTGTTATTGCGATGGACGGAGAGGCTCGGCCGCAGCCCGGCTCCTTCCACCGCGTCAGGCGCGGTACCCGCCTTCTTTTGTGACTTTTCTTTTGAAAACGCGTTATAACAGATATATCTAATTCCATAGTATGAGTAAAAAAAAATTG
Source organism: uncultured Bacillota bacterium (assembly GCA_949294845.1). GTDB lineage: Bacteria > Bacillota > Clostridia > Christensenellales > Pumilibacteraceae > HGM11386. The sequence goes on from CASFJH010000047.1 coordinate 72,722, forward strand.
TGTTACTTGGAACGCTTGACATAGCGAGAAAAAAAATTTAAACTATTTACAAATAAAACAAGTAAGAGGTTTATATGGCACTGACAATGGACAAGCTCGTAGCTCTCTGCAAAGGCCGCGGTTTTATTTTCGCCGGCAGCGAGATATACGGCGGATTGGCTAACACATGGGATTACGGCCCGTTGGGAGCGGAGCTTAAGAATAACGTCAAGAAAGCCTGGTGGAAAAAATTTGTCACCGAATCCGAGCATAACGTAGGCGTCGACTGCGCTATTCTCATGAATCCGCAGGTCTGGGTTGCCTCAGGACACGTCGGCGGCTTTTCCGATCCGCTCATGGATTGCAAAAGCTGTAAGACGCGCCACCGCGCCGATCAGCTTATCGAAGACTTCATAGCGCGCAAAAAACGTAACGAAAAAATCGCCGGCTGGTCTAACGAGCAGATGGAAGCCTTTATCAAAGAAAATTCTGTTCCCTGCCCCGTTTGCGGAAAATCCGAATTTACGCCCATAAAGAAATTCAATCTTATGTTCAAAACCTTCCAGGGTGTTACGGAGGACTCCACTTCCGTCGTATACCTGCGCCCCGAAACGGCTCAGGGCATTTTCGTGAATTTCAAAAACATTCAGCGCAGCACGCGCAGCCGTATTCCCTTCGGCGTCGCACAGATAGGCAAATCGTTCCGCAACGAAATAACGCCCGGTAACTTTACTTTCCGCACCCGTGAGTTCGAGCAGATGGAGCTTGAATTCTTCTGCGAGCCGGGCACCGACCTCAAATGGTTCGATTACTGGCGCACCTTCTGCCGCGACTGGCTGATCAACCTCGGCATAAAAGAGGAAAATCTGCGTTTGCGCGACCACGCCAAAGAGGAACTGTCTCATTACTCCAAAGCTACGACCGATTTTGAATTCCTGTTCCCGTTCGGCTGGGGCGAACTGTGGGGAATCGCCGACCGCACCGATTACGATCTCAACTGCCATATCAAAACCTCGGGCGTCAATCTCGAATACACGGATCCGGTCACGAACAAGAGCTATGTTCCCTATTGCATAGAGCCGTCACTGGGCGCCGACCGCGTGGTTCTGGCGTTTTTGTGCAACGCATACGAAGAACAGCAGCTGGAAAACGATACGCGCGTCGTGCTGCATCTTCACCCCGCTCTGGCGCCTTATAAAGCCGCCGTTCTTCCTCTGCAGAAGAACCTTTCGGAGAAAGCCGAAGCGCTTTACAGACAATTGACAAAGAAATTCCCCTGCGCTTACGACGTAACCGGCTCGATAGGCAAACGTTATCGCCGTCAGGACGAGATCGGTACGCCTTTCTGCGTTACGGTCGACTTCGATACGCTCGAGGACGATTCGGTCACCGTAAGGGAAAGAGATTCTATGGAACAGATTCGCATTTCATGCGATAAGATTGCCGACTACATTTCCGATAAAATATCATACTGACGCTTGTCGGTCAACTTACAAGCGCCTTTCAATTGCTCAACTTTAAATAGCGTGTTCAATTAAAAAGCGGCGGATCAATCCGTCGCTTTTGCTTTTATCAGAATTCTTTTTTCGGATTTCGGCCGAATAGCGAAGACAGCACTTCCATAGGCGGAGTCCTGAATCTTATCATATCGTACACCGCATTTGTTATCGGCATTTCCACTCCGACTCTTTCGGACAGACGCGCCAATGCGGCCGCCGTAGGCACGCCTTCCGCCAAACGGCTGAAATTTTCGCCTTTAGTATAGGCCTCCCCCCAACCGCGGTTATGCGAGAAGCGCGAGAACAGCGTAGTTTCGTAATCTCCGAGATGGCATAACCCGTAAGCCGACATCGAGTTGCCGCCGAGCGCGGCTATAAGACGCGATACTTCCCTTGCCCCGCGCGCCATCAGCGGTCCTTTGAGCGACGCGAGTCCCAGTCCGTCAAGCATACCCGCCACGATTCCCATAACGTTCTTTGCCGCGGCGCCCGTCTCGTTGCCGATCATATCGTCTCCGTAGTAAAATCTTATAAGATCGCTGCGGAACAGATCGGCAAGCGCTCGGGTAAGCGCCGGATCGTAAGAGTCTATTACCATACAATTGGGAATCCCTTTTACGAAGTCCTGAATATGCCCCGGTCCCAGCCAGACCGCAACGGACTTTTTATCCAGTCCGCTTTCTGCGGCAACTTCGCTAAGCCGCTTTCCGCTTTGCTCTTCGATTCCCTTCATACAGAGCACAAACTTCTTACCGCCGAGGTCGAACTCGGTGAACTGCTTAAGAAATCCGCGCAGAGACTGGGCGCTTAACGAAATAATTACGACGTCGGCGCGTGCGACGGCATACTCGAGATCGCAGGTTAACTCAATACTGTCGGCAAATGCGACATATTCGTTACGGCGGTTTTCCTTCAAAATCCTGTAGCTTAACGAACTTTCGCGGCCGTAACAGGCAACGTCGTTTCCCAGTCTGTCCGTATACCATGCGAGAAACGATCCCCAACGGCCGCACCCGAGAACGGAAATTTTCATTCTGCGTCACTCCTTTATTTGCTATTGCGCCGCAATCGTCTGTAGCCGCAGTTTTTTATCAGGCGACAAACAAAACGCCTTCTGCAAAAAAACAAAAGGCGTCAGCGTTATATACTGTTATGCCTTTGGAGAATAATTCGGGCTTTCCTTGGTTATCGAAATATCATGCGGATGACTTTCGATAAGAGACGCCCGAGTTATTTTGACGAAACGACCGTTTTTACGCAACAGCTCTATCGTTTTCTGTCCGCAATATCCCATGCTGGCGCGCAGTCCGCCCATAAGCTGATAAACTATTTCAGACAACAGTCCGCGGTAAGGGACGCGGCCTTCCACGCCTTCGGGAACGAGTTTT
>CASFJH010000048.1 GCA_949294845.1 uncultured Bacillota bacterium
CAGATATCTGGATTTCGGTTGGATAGCGGTCGCGCTGTGCGCTCCGCCGATATTTATAGCCGGAATAAAGGGGCTTTTGCGCGGCAGACTGACTTCCGATCTGCTCATATCCATGTCTATAGTCGCGTGCATAACGCTTGAGTGTCTGGTCTGGAGCGGAAAGCTGGCCGGAGACGGACATTCGCACAGCAACATATTCGCCGCGGGCGAAGTGGCGTGGCTCATGCGGCTGGGCGAGCTGTTGGAGCAGTTTACCGTAAACAAAGCGAGATCGGGCATAAAGCGGCTGGTAAATCTTACTCCAGCCACGGCAAAATACCGCGTGGACGGGCGCATAATCGAAAAACCGCTTTCCGAAGTCAAGGTCGGCGACGAAGTAACGGTTCTGCCCAACGATCTTATAAGCGTTGACGGCGTGATAATATCCGGCGCGTCGTCCGTTAACGAGGCGATTATGACGGGAGAAAGCGTTCCCGTCGACAAAAAAGAGGGAGACGCCGTGTACGGCGGAACGTTCAACGGAGAGGGCGCTCTCTCGGTGCGGGTAACGCGCGCCGCCGACGAAATGGCAGTCGCCAAGCTGCGCCGGCTGGTAGAAGAGGCGGAGGGCAAAAAGGCGCCCATATCCAAGCTTGCCGACAGGTGGGCGGGATACATAGTGCCTGCCGCGCTCGTGCTGGCGGTTGCAATATTTTTTCTTTCGTTCTTTTTGCTTACCGATAGGAACTGGAGCGAGTCGGTGGAAAGAGCAGTCACGATGCTGGTGGTATTCTGCCCGTGCGCGCTGGCGCTGGCTACTCCTACCGCCGTGGCGGCAGGACTGGGCAACGCCAGTAAGCGCGGAATACTTATAAAGAGCGGCGGCGCGCTTGAAACGCTCGCCGCGGCGGACACTGTCGCTTTCGACAAGACGGGAACGCTCACTTCGGGCAAGCTGTCGGTAGAAAAGATGACGACTTACGGCGTCGACGAGAAATATGCGATGCGAATCGCCGGCGCGGTCGAACGTTACAGTGAGCATCCCGTAGCGGCGGCGGTATACGACCGCTGTTTCGCGCCGGATCTTCCCGAGGCGACCGAGACGCGCTCGCTTGTGGGCGCAGGCGTAAGCGCTGTGATAGGCGGCAAACGCTGCTGCGCGGTCAGGTACGACAAGTCGTCGGAATTCTGTTCCGACGCGATTAAGGCCGACGCCGACGCTCGGTCGATGCTCGCGGCCGGACAGACGGTCGTCGCAATCATTGAGGATGGCTCGCTTATCGCGCTTATCGCGCTTGCCGACGCGGTCAAACCGGGGTCCTACGAGGCTTGCCGCGCGCTGCGGGAAATGGGTATCCGCACGGTCATGCTTACGGGAGACAACGGCGCGGTGGCTTCCGGCGTTGCGCGCAAGCTGGGGATTGACGAATACCGTCATTCGCTTATGCCCGAGCAGAAGCTGGAGGCTATAGACGATATGAAAAAAGCCGGCCGCACAATATGCATGGTGGGCGACGGCGTAAACGACGCTCCGGCGCTCGCTCTGGCCGATACTTCCGTGGCGATGGGCGCGCTCGGCTCGGACGCCGCGGTGGAAACGGCCGAAACGGCGCTTATGAACGACGCTCCGGAAAAAATTCCGCTGCTTATTAAGCTTAGCCGCCGCGTGGTGTCGACGGTCAGGATAAATATAATCGCGGCAATGACGGTTAACGTTATCGCTGTTGCGCTTAGCGCGTTCGGACTGCTCGATCCGATAACCGGCGCGCTGGTGCATAACCTTTCGAGCGTTCTCGTCGTCGCTCACTCGGCTTTACTGCTTACTTTCGGCGCAAAACGCGATAAAAAGCGCCGTAGCCGCACGACGGAATCTGCGGACCGATAAACGGCGCCGCAGTCTGAGACCGGAAGTTCCGGAATAAAATGTCAGAGCTGCTTCCGGCGGCCGGGAATATTTAAAGATCCGTCCTCAAGCGGCGGATCTGCTTTCATTAATAATATATAATAATATATTCGGATTTAACGTTGAGCGTCAGCCGCCGTAGCCGGTATTTTTAACGCGGGGCAGGGTACAGAACGTATTTTCGCCGTCGGTGCAAAGGACGGGGAGGAGGGCTGCGGCTGACAGTGCGCCCACTCTCTCGGCGAAATCCTCGTCCACTTTAAGCGCGACGCTTATGACGAAGTCGCACCAGCCGCGGAGTTTTTCCCACATATGGGCGTTAAGCGCGTCCGAATCGACCAGCAGGCCGAATCTCGATCGTCCGTGCCGGAACACTTTGAGCCGGCCGGCTTTGCCGAACGAGCAGTCGGAGATATCGTACAGTCTGCCCTTATGCGCGACTGCGGCCGAAGCGCCGTTTTCCGAGATAAAGGCGGCGATAACCGTTCCGCGGCGCGATTCGCTGAGGGCGGCGAGCGTTTTGAGCGAGTCGGTTTCTCCGGTCAGTTCCTTTTCCAGCTCAACCGCGCCCAGCGCTTTATATCCGATTACGACTATGTCCGAAACGTCGTCCTCGGGAAAATACGGTTTTACGCTGAGCACCAGCTCGTCGAAAGCAAAATAGTCCATAGTTCATAATATGGCGCGGCCGCGCAAATGGTGCGAAAAAGGAGCGCATCACTTGACAAAACGCCGGCTTTTGTTATATTATTAGAGAGAACCGGCATACAGCCGAAAAAATACGGGGAGTATAAACAAAATGGATATAATGGCTGAACTCAATAAGATAGTCGACGATTACAAGGGCGAGCACATAACGCTTACCGATTCCACACTGTTCGAGGAGCTGGGCTTCGATTCTCTGGACAAGGTCGACATCATGATGCAGATTGAAGAAAAATTCGATATACAGTTTCCCGACGATCTCGTCATAACGACTGCCGGCGAGCTTAAGAACACCATCGCCGAGCTGATGGCGTAAGGATAGCGGACGGCCGCGCCGTCCGCTTTTTGTTATGAAAAAGATAGTCGTTATCACCGGAACGTCGAGCGGAATAGGCGCGGAGCTGAAAAGGCTCTGTATCGAAGCGGGAGATACCGTAGTCGGATTGTGCCGCCGCCCGTCCGAAGGCGATATATACTGCGACGTTTCGGACGAGGCGAGCGTCAAGGCCGCTTTTGACGAGATTGCAAAAGTTTACGGCAGAGTGGACGTTCTCGTCAACAACGCAGGGCTGGGCGTATCGGGCGCGACCGAGCTGGTGCCGGTAAAAGACGCGCGGCAGGTGGTGGACGTGGATTTCTACGGGACGTATTTCTGTTGCCGCGCCGCGCTTCCGCTCATGGATAAGGGCGCGAAAATAGTCAATATTTCTTCGGCGTGCGCGCTGTTCGCGCTGCCTTTCAGGTCGGTTTACTGCGCGGCCAAAGCGGCTGTCAATATGCTGACGTTCGGTTTCAGAATGGAGCTCGAAAAGTACGGGATCACAGTTGTCACCGTCTGTCCCGGCGATATAAAAACGTCGTTTACCGCCAACCGCATAAAGAACACCGATTCGGGACGGTACGGCTCGGACGCCGTCCGCGCCGCAATGAAAGTCGACGGCCGCGAGCATAAGAGAATGAATTGCGAAAAGGCGTGCAGACGCATTTACCGTATATGCGCGCGTAAAAACGGCGCTTTCTATATCGTAGGCGGCAAATACAAGGTTTTGTGGATACTTAAGCGTATTCTTCCGACCGGACTTTTTATAAAGGTTACCGGCCGTATGTTCGGAGGTTAAGATGTTCGGATATATCAAGACGGCGGCAATATCGCCGCGCGTTCACATAGCCTGTCCGCGTAAAAATGCGGACGAAATAGTCGGCGCCGTGCTTTCGGCGGACAAAGCCGGCGTTACCGTGGCGGTTTTCCCCGAGCTGTCGGTCACCGGCTATACCTGCGGCGACCTGTTCCTGCAGAGCGATCTGCTGGACGCGTCGGATGCGGCCGTCGCCGATATTGCCGCGCGCACGGCGAAAACCTCCGTTCTGTTTTTTATAGGCGCGCCCGTCAGGTCGGGCGGCAAGCTTTACAACTGCGCAGTTGCGGTATGCCGGGGACAGATACTCGGCGCCGTACCTAAAACGTATGTTCCCAATTACGGCGAGTTCTACGAGCTGAGGCATTTTTCGCCTGCCGGCGATTTTATAGCTCAGGCGGATTTTGCCGGAGTCAGAGCGCCGCTCGGCGGCAAGCTCCTTTTCGCTGCGGAAAACGTTAAAGAGCTTGTCGTTGCCGCCGAGATATGCGAGGATCTCTGGGCGCCCGAGCCGCCTTCAGGCGGCGCTGCGCGCGCCGGTGCTACGGTGATATGTAACCTGTCCGCTTCAAACGAGATTATAGGTAAAGCCGACTGGCGGAGGACGATTGTCGCCGCGCAGTCGGGCAGATGCGAGGCTGTTTACGTCTATTCCGATGCCGGAGAATACGAATCCTCCACCGATCTGATTTTCGGCGCGCATAACATGATAGCCGAGTCGGGACGGATAGTATCCGAAAGTCTGCCGTTCGCCGACGGGCGGTGCGAAGCGGCCGTCGATCTTCAGAAGGCGGTGTACGACAGGCGCAGAATGAATACTTTCTCGCCCACGAGCGGATATGAGCGCATAACGTTCCGCGCGTCGGAGGCCGAGTTCGATATAGGTCCCGTAAGCTCCGCGCCGTTTGTGCCGCAGTCGGACGAAGAGCGCGACGCCCGCGCGAAATTCGTACTGGAAATGCAGGCCCGCGCTCTGGCGCGGCGGCTGGACGCGACCGGCGCGGACGCTGTTGTCGGTATTTCGGGCGGACTGGACTCGTCGCTGGCGCTGCTCGTCGCGCGCAGGGCGTACGCTATCGCCGGCAAGCGCGTTTCGGGCATAACGGCCGTGACAATGCCGTGCTTCGGCACGACGGGGCGCACGCTGAAAAACGCGCGCGCGCTTATTAAGGCAGTCGGCGCGACCGAGCGCGTGGTGGATATCTCCGACTCGGTGCGCAGGCACTTTGCGGATATCGGGCACAATGAGGCCGTGCATAACTCGGCTTACGAAAACGCGCAGGCGCGCGAGCGCACTCAGGTCCTTATGGATATTGCCAACGACGTCGGCGGTCTTGTGGTCGGTACCGGCGACCTCAGCGAGCTGGCGCTCGGCTGGGCGACTTATAACGGCGATCATATGTCTATGTACGGAGTCAACGCTTCAGTGCCTAAGACGTTAGTCAAATATGTTATCGCGGCGGTTGCCGACAGCGACGTGCAGCTGAATAAGGTGCTGCGCGATATACTCGATACCGAGATCAGCCCCGAACTGCTTCCGCCCTCGGACGGCAAGATCGCGCAGAAGACCGAGGATATTATCGGCAAGTACGAGATCAACGACTTTTTCCTGTATTATACCGTCAGGTACGGATTCGCAAAGGACAAGATCCTGTGGCTTGCGGCAAAAGCATTCCCTCACGAAAAAGAACTGGAAAAACGCTTCGATTTCTTTATGCGCCGCTTTACTTCGCAGCAGTTCAAACGCTCCGCTATGCCCGACGGCGTAAAAATAGGCTCCGTGGCGCTTTCTCCGCGCGGCGACTGGCGTATGCCCAGCGACAGCGAGTACCGCGGTTAACTTACTTTTCTTTCCGGCAGGAAAGAAAAGTAAGCAAAAGAAAGGCAGGCAAAGAACTTATATAAACATTATAAACAAGTAAATTTTTACGGCAGGAAAGAAAAGTAAGCAAAAAAAGGCCGACAAAGAACCTTTTCAGATACTCGGTTTTTTTTGCATACTTTTCTTTTTTGTGAGAGAAAGATAATCGGCGGAACGGTGAAGCGTATAGACAAACGGTGAAGCGTATAGACAACTGATTTGTAATTTTAAGATACTCGGTTTTCTTTTGCATACTTTTCTTTTTTCCAAAAGAAAAGTATGGTTTTTATGCAAAAAAAGCGAAATTTCCGCATAAAAACGCTTGACTTTATTGTCATGACCCCTTATAATTAAAAGGCTGTACACTATCGGTACGGCCTTTTTACGGGCGATATCAGGGTTGATGCGCGAGGTTACTACGTCAAATTAAGCTTTTAAGGCGGAGAGAACTTGCGCGGACTTAGCGGCGGAATTACCGACTGCGGGAGATTGACAAAGCTCGGAACTGCCGGAGCATTCCGGTAAGCCGTTTTCGTGCGGACTTGATGAAAAGTCCGAAACGTTTGCCCGACGTTTAACCCACACGGGGCGGTCGTCAGACTCTTTAGGCTTCAAGCAAGAGGAGAAACAAATGGCAAGTCAAAAGATCAGAATCAAGCTCAAAGCGTACGATCACGACCTGATCGACCGCTCGGCCGAGAGGATTGTGGAAACGGCTAAGCGGACGGGCACCAAGGTGAGCGGACCCATACCGCTTCCCACGGAGAGAGAAGTGGTTACCATACTGCGCGCGGTACACAAATACAAGGACAGCCGCGAACAGTTTGAGATCAGGACGCACAAGCGCCTGATAGACATATACAACCCTTCGGCGAAAACGGTCGATTCGCTCATGAAACTCGACCTTCCCGCCGGAGTCGACATCCAGATCAAACTTTAAGGTTGTACCGGAGGTGAATTATGGAAAAAGCGATATTAGGCAGAAAACTCGGTATGACTCAGATATTCGACGAAACCGGTCTTATGATTCCGGTGACAGTTATCGAAGCCGGACCGATGACCGTAGTGAGAAAGAAGACTACCGAGCGTGACGGATACAACGCCGTAGTTGTGGCTTACGAGGACGTTAAGGAATCGAGAATCAACAAGCCGCAGGTCGGCGAGCTGAAGAAAGCGGGCGTAACGGCGAAGCGGTTCATACGCGAATTCAAGTTTGACAACGCCGACAGCTTCGAGGCAGGCAAAGAGATCAAGTGCGATATATTCGCAAACGGCGATATGGTAGACGTATCGGGCGTAACGCGCGGCCGCGGATTTTCGGGCGTTATCAAGCGCTGGAACCAGCGCCGTCTCAAAATGACGCACGGTACCGGCCCCGTTCACCGTTCGGTCGGATCGACCGGCGCGAACAGCACGCCCAGTAAGGTCATTAAAGGACTTCATATGCCCGGCCAGTACGGACATGAGAACGTCACCGTGCTTAATCTTAAGGTAGTGCGCGTTGACAGCGAACGAAACGTTCTGCTGGTGCGCGGCGCGGTACCCGGCCCCAAGGGAGGCCTCGTGACGGTAAGACAGACCGTCAAACGTTGAGTAAAACCGGAGGAACGACAATGCCTAGCATTAAAGTATACAAACAGACAGGCGAAGAGGCCGGCACGCTGACGCTTGACGACAGCGTATTCGGAGCAGAGTACAACGAAGCCCTGATACATCAGGCCGTAGTCGCACAGCGCAACAATGCGCGGCAGGGCACCAAAAGCACGCTGACGCGCACGGAAGTCCGAGGCGGAGGCATCAAGCCGTGGCGCCAGAAGGGAACGGGACGCGCCCGTCAGGGTTCGATCCGCGCTCCGCAGTGGACGAAGGGCGGCGTGGTATTCGCACCCAAGCCCCGCGACTTCTCGCAGAAAATGAACAAGACGGCGCGCCGCGGCGCTCTCGTATCCGCCCTTTCGGAAAAGGTGCGCGAGGGCAGCGTTACGGTGGTGGACAAGCTGACGATAGAAAACGCCAAGACCAAGGAAATGGCCAAAGTGCTTACGGCGCTAAACTTGGACAAGAGCGTACTGCTCGTTACCGTCGAGAACGACGTAGCCGTAATGCGCGCGTCGGGTAACATACCGTCGGTAAAGACGATACCCTGCAACCAGATAAACGTTTACGACGTCGTAGCGCACGGACGTATGCTCGTCACAGCCGAGGCCGTCAAGAAGATCGAGGAGGCATACAAAGCATGAACGCTTACGATATTATCATAAGACCGCTCCTGTCGGAAAAGTCGTACGACGGAATCCCCAACAAGAAATACACCTTTGTTGTGGACGGCCGTGCCACCAAGACGCAGATCAAGGCTGCGGTGGAAGAGGTCTTCAAGGTCGACGTCGAAAAGGTCAACACCGTAAACGTCCGCGGCAAGTTCAAGCGCCAGGGCAGAACGGAAGGCTATACGAGCAAGTACAAGAAAGCGTATGTGCAGCTTAAAAAGGACTCAAAAGCTATAGAGTTCTTCGAGAGCCTCGCGTAAAGGAGAAGTTATGGCTATTAAGAGATATAAAGCGATAACGCCTGGCACCCGTTTTAAAACGGTCAGCGCGTTTGAAGAGATCACGACGGAGAAACCCGAAAAGTCGCTCGTCGTTTCCATCAACCGCAAGGGCGGCCGCAACAATACCGGCCGTATCACGGTTCGGCATATCGGCGGCGGCAACCGCAACAAATACCGCATAATCGACTTCAAGCGTGACAAGGACAACGTTCCCGCAAAGGTCGCCGAGATCGAGTATGATCCCAACCGCACAGCCAACATCGCGCTGCTGCACTACGCCGACGGTGAAAAGAGATACATTCTCGCGCCGCTCGGACTGAGCAAGGGCGACACGGTGGTTTCGGGAGAGAACGTCGATATCAAGGCCGGCAACGCATTGCCGCTTTCGTCGATACCGGTAGGCACCATGGTGCACAATATCGAGTTCCAGCCCGGTCGCGGCGGACAGATGGTGCGTACTGCCGGAGCCGCGGCGCAGCTCATGGCGCGCGAGGGCAAATATGCGACTCTCAAGCTGCCTTCGGGCGAAATGAGAATGGTACCGGTTGCCTGCAAAGCGACGATAGGTCAGGTAGGCAATCTCGATCACGAGCTCGTTTCGATAGGCAAAGCCGGCCGCAAGCGCCATATGGGCGTTAAACCGACCGTCCGCGGCGTCGTAATGAACCCTTGCGATCACCCGCACGGCGGCGGCGAAGGCAAGTCTCCTATCGGCCGTCCCTCGCCTGTCACCCCTTGGGGCAAGCCCACTCTCGGCTACAAGACGAGGAAGAAGAACAAGACGACCGACAAGTTTATTGTCAAGCGCATTAACTGAGGTGTGTAAGTATGTCTAGAAGTGTTAAGAAGGGGCCTTACGTTGAAGAAAGGCTGTATGAAAGAGTAAAGAGCCAGATGGACACCACCGATAAAAAGGTTATTAAGACCTGGTCGCGTGCGTCCACGATATTCCCCGAGTTCGTCGGACAGACGATCGCCGTACACGACGGCAGAAAGCACGTCCCCGTGTACTGCACCGAAGAGATGGTCGGACACAAACTGGGCGAGTTCGCGCCGACGCGCACGTTCAGAGGACACGCGGGCGAGAAGACTACCAAAGGCAAATAGGAGTTACCGAATATGGCAAAGAGAATGAAAACAAAGACCGAAGCGCGCGCGGCGGCGAAAGACACCCGTCCGACAGCAAAGGTTAAATATGTCCGTATCGCTCCGAGCAAGGTTCGGGTAGTCCTCGACAACGTGAGAGGAAAGTCGGTCAACGAGGCTATAGCCATCCTTGACGCGACGCCCAAAGCCGCAGGAGAAGTCGTAAGCAAGCTTATCAAGTCCGCTACCGCCAACGCCGAGCACAACATGGATATGGCGCGCGCCGACCTGTACGTCGCCGAAATTTTTGCCGACAGCGGCCCTATTCTCAAAAGGGTGCAGCCGGTAAGCAAAGGCAGAGCGTACCGCATCAACAAGCGCACGAGTCATATCACCGTTATACTCGACTCGGTCAAGGAGGTCAGATAAATGGGTCAGAAAGTCAATCCGCACGGCCTGAGAGTCGGCGTTATCAGCGGCTGGGACGCTCAGTGGTACGCCAGCAAGAAAGATTTCTCCAAGGTCCTGTACGAGGATTACAGAATCCGCGAGTTCATAAAGAAGAAATACTACTCGTTCGGCGTTTCCAAGATAGCCATTGAACGCGCTCAGGGCAAGGTCGTAATCAACATTTACACCTCCAAGCCGGGTATGATCATAGGGCAGAAGGGCGCCGGCGTCGAGCAGCTCAAGAAAGAGCTTGTCAAGCTCATCGGCGGTAAAACGGTGAATATCAATATTCACGAGGTCAAGCGTCCCGACATGGACGCGGTGCTCGTCGCCGAAAGCATAGCTGCTCAGCTCGAAAAGCGCGCAAGCTTCCGCCGCACGATGAAGCAGGCCATGGGACGCGTTATGCGCAGCGGCGCAAAGGGCGTCAAGATCATGGTTGCCGGCCGTCTGGACGGCGCCGAGATCGCCAGAAGCGAACACTATCACGACGGTTCGATACCGCTGCAGACGCTCAGAGCAGATATCGACTACGGTACGGCCGAAGCGCATACGACGTTCGGCGTTATCGGTATCAAGGTGTGGGTATACAAGGGAGAGGTTCTTCCCAAGGCTAAGCCCGCAGAAGGAGAGCAATAATCATGTTAATGCCTAAGAGAGTCAAAAGACGCAGAGTCCAGCGCGGAAGAATGAAAGGGCAGGCTAACAAGGGCAACACCGTTACTTACGGCGATTACGGCCTTGTGGCGCTCGATCCCGCATGGATTACTTCCAATCAGATAGAGGCCGCCCGTATCGCCATGACGCGTTACACCAAGCGCGGCGGACAGGTATGGATTTGCATCTTCCCGCATAAGCCCATCACGAAGAAGCCCGCCGAAACCCGTATGGGATCCGGCAAAGGATCTCCCGAATACTGGGCAGCGGTCGTCAAGCCGGGCAGAGTTATGTTCGAGATGGCCGGCGTGAGCGAGGACATCGCCCGCGAGGCGCTCAGGCTCGCTTCGCACAAACTGCCCGTCCGTTGCAAGATTGTCAAGCGCGGCGAAGTCGTTTCGGCAGACGCGCCCGACAACAAGGAGGCCGATGAATAATGAAAGCCAAACAGATTCACGAGATGAAAGACGAAGAGCTTGCAGTTAAGCTTACCGAGCTCAAACAGGAATTGTTCAATCTTCGTTTTTCGCACGCTACCGGTCAGCTTAACAACCCCATGCAGATGGTCGTCTGCAAGCGCGACATTGCGCGTATTAAGACCGTCATGCGCGAGCGCGAGCTTAAGAAAGCTGCGGCCAAAGCGTAAAAGGAGTGCGATATGGAAGAGAGAAATCACAGAAAGGTACGCGAAGGCATCGTAGTGTCCGACAAAATGGACAAGACAATCGTTGTCGCCATCAAGGACAAAGCCAAGCATCCCCTGTATAAGAAGACCATCAATAAGACAAAGAAGCTCAAAGTGCGCGACGAGAACAACGAGTGCGGAGTGGGCGATTACGTTGAAGTAACCGAAACCCGTCCCATCTCCAAGGAAGTGCACTGGAGGCTGAGTCGCGTTATCGAAAAGGCGAAGTAAGGAGCCGCGGCGGCCTTTTACGGTCCGCTCCGCCGGCGCGCCCTTTATCGGGCTCCGGCGGCTCCCGCTTCCGTCCACGCGACGGATTCAGAGTTAGGCTAACACAGTAAAAACCAGTAAATAGACGGGAAGGCGGCAGTTCGGGCAATACGCGCCGAAGACGCGCCTTTCGCAAGGAGATAAATATGATACAGCCACAGACATATCTGAAAGCCGCCGATAACAGCGGCGCAAAAGAAATAATGTGTATTCGCGTGCTGGGCGGCTCTTTCCGCAGAAGCGGAAACATCGGCGACGTTATAATCGCCTCTGTCAAGAGCGCCAACCCGGGCGGCACCGTTAAAAAGGGCGACGTCGTCATGGCGGTAATAGTGCGTTCGCATAGGGGCATCAACCGTCCCGACGGAACCTTTATCCGTTTCGACGACAACGCCGCCGTCATCATCGACTCGCAGAAGCAGCCCAGAGGTACGCGTATATTCGGCCCGATCGCGCGCGAACTCAGAGACAAGGATTATATGAAAATAATTTCCTTGGCGCCCGAAGTGCTTTAAGTGGAGGAATTTACAATGAAATTGAGCGTGAAAACCGGCGACAACGTGCTCGTTATCGCAGGCAAAGACAAAGGTAAAACCGGCAAAGTAATAGCCGTTTATCCCTCCGCCGGCCGAGTAAAGGTCGAAGACGTCAACATCGTCAGCCGCCACAGAAAGCCCCGTTCGGCGCAGGTTCCCGGCGGCATCTTCAAAGAGCCGGCCGCAATCGACGCTTCCAACGTACAGGTCATCTGCCCCGCCTGCTCCAAAGCGACGCGCGTGCGCCACGGCGAAGCGGACGGCAAGAAGGTTCGCGTCTGCGCTAAGTGCGGAGCCAGCCTCGACGTAGCCAAGGTGGAGAAGAAGTCCAAGAAGGCCGACGCCAAAGCGGCCAAACCGGCAAAAACCGCCAAGACCAGAAAGAAGGACGACGCGGCGGAAGCGGTTAAGACCGAAGCGGCTGAAAAGCCGGTAAAAGCGGCCGAAACGGCGAAAGCCGAAAAGAAAGCTCCGGCGAAAAAGACCGCCAAAGCCGAGACGGAAACCGCCGCGAAGAAAACCGCGGCAAAAAAGACCGCCAAAGCCGAAACGGAAACCGCCGAGAAGAAAGCTCCGGCGAAGAAAGCCGTTAAAGAGAAGAAAGCCGACGAGCCTGAGGCCGAGGCTTAAACCGTAGGAGGAATTTATGGCAGCAAAAACAAATCAGGTTGCTAACGTACCTGCAACCGACAGATACCGTCTGAAAACCAAGTATCTGAAAGAGATCGTTCCGGCATTGACCTCCGAGCGCGGTTACAAGAACGTAAACGAAGTACCCAAACTCGAAAAGATAATATGCAATATGCGTCTGGGCGATATAAAGGACAACTCCAAGTCGGTGCAGCTCGCTCAGGCCGAGCTGGAAGCCATCTGCGGACAGAAATCGGTCGTTACGCGCGCCAAGAAGTCGGTAGCTAACTTCAAACTGCGCGAGGGACAGGTCATCGGCGTCAAGTGCACAATCCGCGGAGACAGAATGTACGAGTTTCTCGACCGTCTGATTTCCATCGCGTTGCCGCGCGTAAGAGACTTCCGCGGCATATCGGGCAAATCGTTCGACGGCAGAGGCAATTATTCCATGGGCGTAAAAGAGCAGATCATTTTCCCCGAAATCGCATACGAGACGGTGGAGAAAGTGAGAGGCTTCGATATTTGCATCGTTACGACGGCCGCGACCGACGACGAAGCAAAGGCACTTCTTGTTAAGTTTGGAATGCCTTTCAAAAACTGACAGGAAAAAGGAGAATAACTAATGGCTAAGAAAGCAATGATAAACAAGCAGCAGCGGCCGGCTAAGTTTTCCACCCGCGCCTATACGCGCTGCAACATCTGCGGCCGTCCTCACGCGGTGCTGAGAAAGTACGGTATCTGCAGAATTTGTTTCCGGGAGCTCGCTTACAAGGGCGATATCCCCGGCGTTAAAAAATCGAGCTGGTAGGAGGTTGTCATGGTAGTTACAGATCCCATTGCAGATTTGCTGACAAGAATAAGAAACGCTCTTACCGCGCGTCACGAGACGGTTACGGTTCCGGCCTCGAAGATGAAAAAGGTCATAGCGGACATTCTTGTCGAAGAAGGTTATGTCAAGAGCGCGGAGATTGTCGACGACAACGGACATCCCGCGATTCTGATTACGCTTAAATACGGCGCGAAGTACGAAAAAGTTATCACCAACTTGAAGCGTATTTCCAAGCCCGGTCTCCGCGTTTACTGCGGCAGCGAGGATCTGCCCAAAGTTCTCGGCGGACTCGGAATAGCGATCATTTCCACCTCCAAAGGCGTAATGACAGACAAAAAAGCCAGAAATCTCAACGTCGGCGGGGAAGTCCTCGCTTACGTTTGGTAGGAGGGTACAATGTCCAGAATAGGTAGAATGCATATCGCCGTGCCCGCAAACGTAACGGTGTCTTACAATGACGGACTGGTAAACGTAAAAGGCCCCAAAGGCGAGCTCACGCAGAAGATTGCCGACGGCAACATCGGAGTTGAGATAAGTGACGGCGTTATAAACGTAACCCGTTCCAACGACGCCAAGGAGACTAAGGCGAGACACGGTCTGTACCGTCAGCTCATAGCGAACATGGTAAAAGGCGTGGTCGAACCATATACCCGCACGCTTCAGATAGCCGGCGTAGGCTACAAAGCTTCGGTTTCAGGGAACAAACTGGTCATGAACATCGGTTTTTCCCATCCGGTGGAATTCGTCGCTCCGGCCGGCATTACGCTTGCCTGCCCCGACGCGACGACCGTAACGGTTACCGGTATCGACAAGGATCTGGTAGGTCAGACGGCCGCCAACATCCGCTCCAAGAAGCCTGTTGAGCCTTATCACGGCTACGGACTCAGGTACAACGACGAGGTTGTGCTCCATAAAGAAGGCAAGACAGCCGGTAAGTAGGAGAAGCTGAAATGATTAAGAAGATCAATAAAAACGAAATCAGAGTCAAGCGCCATAAACGTATACGGTCGTCTCTGGCCGGCACGGCGGCGCGTCCCAGACTCAGCGTTTACAGAAGCACTGCCCATATATACGCTCAGATCATCGACGACGAGACGGGTAAAACGCTCGTTTCCAGCTCGACTATCGCAAAGGGCGTCGACGTAAAGGGCAAGACCAAGACCGAAGCCGCCTGCGTCGTGGGCGCGGACGTCGCCAAGAAGGCTATTGCCGCCGGTATTTCCGAAATAGTGTTCGACCGCGGCGGTTACCTTTACACCGGCCGCGTTAAAGCGCTGGCCGATGCGGCAAGAGAAGCCGGTCTTAAATTCTAGGAGGAATCATGGCTAAACGTGAACGTGAAGAATTAAAGCAGGACGACGGCATCAAGTCAAAACTGGTTGCCGTAAACCGCATTACCAAGGTCGTTAAAGGCGGCCGCAATATGCGTTTTTCCGCGCTGGTCGTCGTGGGCGACGGCAACGGATCGGTGGGTATCGGCATGGCTAAAGCGGCCGAAGTTCCCGAGGCGATCAAAAAGGCGGAAGGTCTGGCAAGACGTACTATGATCCGTATCCCGAGAAGCGAATTTTCCATTCCTCACGAGGTGGAAGGCGTGTTCGGCAAGAGCAAAGTGCTCATGCGCCCCGCGCCCGAAGGTACCGGCGTTATCGCCGGCGGCAGCGTGCGCGCGGTCGTCGAGCTTGCCGGTATCAAGAATATCACGACCAAGAGCTACGGCTCGCGCAATCCCGTCAACTGCGTAAAGGCCGCTTTCGACGGACTTAAAGCTATGCGCAGTCCCGAGCAGGTCGCAGCCCTCCGCGGCAAAACCGTGGAAGAGATTCTGGGCTGAAGAGGAGATACGTTATGGCAGAACAGAAAATTAAAGTTACGCTTATAAAGAGCACCATCGGCTGCCTCGAAAAGCAGAAGAGAACGGTGGAAGCTCTGGGGCTCAAAAAGATCCGCTCGTCAAAGGTGCACGCCGATACTCCGGCTATCCGCGGAATGATTTTCGTGGTGAAGCATCTGGTAAAAGTCGAGCCGGAACCGTAATTAAGGAGGACTCACTATGAAAATAAACGACTTGTCTCCCGCGCCCGGTTCGAAAAAAGCGCCCAAACGTCTTGGCCGCGGCATCGGCTCGGGACTGGGTAAGACCTCCGGCAAGGGACATAAAGGACAGTGGGCGAGAAGCGGCGGCGGCGTTCGTATCGGTTTCGAAGGCGGCCAGATGCCTCTTGCGAGACGTCTGCCCAAGACCGGCTTCGACAATGCTTGGAAAAAGGTGTATTCGGTTGTCAACGTCAGCGCTCTCGAGTGCTTTGACGACGGCGCCGAAGTTACCGCCGAGGCGTTGCTTAATAAAGGCGTTATATCAAAAATAGAGCCTTACGGACTGAAAGTGCTCGGCGACGGCGAGCTCACTAAAAAGCTGACCGTCAAAGCAGCCAAGTTCACCAAGTCCGCGACCGAGAAGATCGAAAAGTGCGGCGGTAAAGCCGAGGTGTTATAATGTTCCAGACACTAATCAATGCCTTTAAGAACAGGGATGTAAGGAGGAAGATCCTCATTACTCTCGGCATATTGTTTCTGTACCGCATCGGATGCTGGTTGCCCGTTCCGGGTATCAGCGCCGGTTGGTACGGCGATGCCCAGCAATCCGACACATTGCTCGGACTGCTTTCCTCTATTACCGGCGGCGCGTTGGCTAACGGCGCGTTTCTGGCGATCGGTATTTCCCCGTATATTAACGCATCGATTATTGTTCAGCTGCTGACAATCGCCATACCCAAACTCGAGCAGTGGTCAAAGCAGGGCGACGAGGGGCGCAAGAAGATAAGTAAGGTAACCCGTTATCTTACTCTGGTGCTCGCGATAGCTCAGGCGACCGGCATAGTCGTGTCCACCGCGCAGTCGGACGGAATTTCCGCCGCGTTCTTCGGATCGGGCACGCCCGTGTGGCTCGTAGGCTGCTTTGTCGCCGTCATGCTTGTCGCCGGCTCCATGTTCACCATGTGGCTGGGCGAGCGTATAACCGACTACGGCGTAGGAAACGGTATATCGCTGTTGATCTTCGTCGGTATCGTGGCTTCGGCCGGTCAGGCGATTCTGGCGCTTATCATGGAGATTCCTTCCAACGATACGGCGATATGGGAGCTTATCGGCTTCCTGCTGATGGTAATATTCATTTTCGGCTTCATCGTGTTTGTCGATCTGGCCGAACGACGCGTTCCCATTCAGTATGCCAAACAGGTCAAGGGACGCAAGATGTACGGCGGACAGTCGACCAATATTCCCATAAAGGTCAACGCGTCCGGAGTGCTTCCCATAATCTTCGCCACGGCGATATGGACGTTCCCTCAGCTGATAATGTCGATGTTCTGGCCCAATTCGAACGCGTATATCTGGTATATGCAGTATATGGGCTCCGGATCGGTGGTGTATGCCGTCATAGTCGGTCTGCTCATCTTCGCATTCTCGTATTTCTATGCCAAGATACAGTTTAACCCCGAGGACGTGGCGCGCAACATTCAGCAGTACGGCGGTTTTATCCCCGGTATACGTCCCGGAAAGCCTACAAGCGACTGTCTGGCAAAGATAAGCAACAGGCTGACGTTCTTCGGAGCGCTGTTCCTTGCGATTATCGCGATAGTGCCTTCGGTAATATTCGCCATAGTGCTGGACGACGCGTCGTTGATCAATGCGTTCAGCGCTACCGGTATGCTGATAGTCGTCTCCGTTGCGCTTGAAATCAACAAGCAGCTTGAAAGCCAGCTGATGATGAAACAGTATAAAGGATTCCTCAAATAATTCCGCGTTACGCATAACGCCAAAGGAGCGATTTTTGAAACTTATTCTGTTAGGCGCGCCGGGCGCCGGCAAAGGTACCCAGGCGACAAAAATAGCGGAGAAGTACGGCATACCTCACATCTCGACGGGCGACATATTCCGCAAGAATATCAAGGAAGGCACGCCTGTCGGACTCAAAGCCAAATCCTATATAGACAAAGGGCAGCTCGTTCCCGACGAGGTGACGTGCGAGCTGGTCAAAGGCAGACTTGCCGAAAGCGACTGCGCGAACGGGTTCCTGCTGGACGGGTTTCCGCGCAACGTATTTCAGGCGGCGACTCTTGACGGCATGACCGACATCGACGCGGTTATCAACATAGACGTCGACCACGAAGCTCTTACCGAGCGTATCACGGGAAGGCGCGTTTGCGCCAAGTGCGGCGAGAGCTATCACGTTTCAGTCAAGAAGGACGGCAAATGCGACAAATGCGACGGCGAGCTGATCCAGCGCGACGACGACAAAGTCGAAACCGTCAAATCGAGACTGGAGGTTTACAACAGCTCGACCAAGCCGCTCATCGCTTATTACGAGAAGACGGGCAAGCTTAAGACGGTCGACGGAATGCAGTCCGTTCAGGACGTTTTCCGCGACATCGTGAAGGCGCTTTCATGATAGTCGTAAGAAGAGCCGACGAGATCGAAAAAATGAGGGCGGCTAACCGGATAGTGGGCGACGCGCTGCGCAATATTGAGCAGTATATCCGCCCCGGGGTGACCACGCTAGAGCTTAATTCGATTATCGAAGACTTTATTCTTTCGGCCGGAGCCGTTCCTTCGTTCAAAGGTTACGGCGGATTTCCGGCGGCAAGCTGTATATCGGTCGATGAGGTCGTAGTACACGGAATACCCTCGCTGCGGGTATTGAAAGAGGGCGAAATCGTTTCCATAGACGTAGGCACCGTGTTCCGCGGTTATAACGGCGACGGAGCGAGGACGTTCGCGGTGGGAAGCATTTCCCCCGAAAAGCAGCGGTTAATCGACGTTACGCGCGAGAGCTTTTTCGAAGGACTGAAATATATCAAAGCGGGACGGAGATTAGGCGATTACTCGCACGCCGTTCAGGCTTACGTCGAATCGCACGGCTTTTCGGTCGTGAGGGCGATGGTAGGCCACGGCATAGGCCGGGCGATGCATGAAGACCCCGAAGTTCCTAATTACGGCCGCGCCGGTTCCGGCCCGATGCTCAGAGCGGGCAACTGTCTGGCGCTGGAGCCTATGGTGAATATGGGCGGCTTTTCGGTAATTATCGATTCCCACGACGGCTGGACGTGCCGCGCGGCGGACGGAAATCCCTCGGCGCATTACGAAAATACCGTTGTGGTGACCGATACGGGGGCGGAAATACTTACTCTGTGACCGCCCGCAAAAAAGCGCAGGTGAAGATGGAAAGCATTATCGTAGTCAGCCGCAAAGGGCATGACGCCGGGCGGAGATATCTGGTGGCGGCGGAAATCGGCGGAGATTTTATCCTCTTAGTTGACGGCAGATACCGCACGGTTGAAAAGCCCAAACTGAAGAGATTAAAGCACGTCAAATATGCCGGCACTTGCGCGCTCGACGTAAAATCGGCGACCGACGCCGATATACGCAAAGCGCTGGCGGCCGCGCAAAATAAATAGGAGGGCTTATGCCGAAGGACGACAACATTGAAGCGGAAGGCACCGTCATCGAGTGTCTGAGAAACGCAATGTTCAAGGTCAGGCTGACAAACGGCCATATCGTTACCTGCACTATTTCGGGCAAGATAAGAATGCATTACATTAAGATACTCGAAGGCGATACCGTCAAGCTCGAAATGTCACCCTACGATATTACCAAAGGTCGAATAACTTACAGAAACAAAAACTGAAATTTTTATAATTAAGTTCCAAGGAGATCGAACAATGAAAGTACGCGCTTCGGTAAAACCCATGTGCGATAAGTGCAAGGTAATAAAAAGACACGGCAAAGTAATGGTTATTTGCAGCAAGTATCCCAACCACAAGCAGCGTCAGGGCTGAGTGTGCCGGCTTACGGAGCGTCGGGCAGGACGGACGTTCGGCTTTGCCGCACCGTCAGCCGTCGCTCGCGGCTGTGCGCGCCGTGAATTTTATCTGTCAAGGATACTGAAAATTACGCTTGACGCGATTCCGTTTCCATTCTAAAACGGGATAGGCGGGGCGAGCTATATACAAAACTCAAAAATTATAAAATTTTATTTTAAGGAGAATTTACTGTGGCCAGAATAGCCGGTATCGATCTGCCCAGAGAAAAACGTGTGGAGATAGGCCTTACCTATATCTACGGCATCGGCAGACCGATGAGCAACAAAATTTTGCAGGCGACGGGCATTAACCCCGATACGAGAGTAAAAGATCTGACGGAAGAGCAGGAAGCGGCTCTTCGCACTTACATCGAGCAAAACGTTCAGATTGAGGGCGATCTTCACCGAGAGGTTGCGCTCAATATAAAGCGTCTTATGGAAATAGGCTGCTATCGCGGGGTAAGACATCGCAAGGGATTGCCCGTCCGCGGACAGAGCACGAAGCAGAACGCGCGCACGCGCAAGGGCCCGAAACGTACCGTCGGCCGCGCCAAAAAGGCGACTAAGTAGGAGGACGTATGGCAGTCAAGAAAACGACCAGAAAAAAGGTTACCAAGAATATCGACAAAGGTCAGGTTCATATCCAGGCCTCGTTCAACAACACTCTTATTACGATCACCGACGACAGCGGCAACGCTATATGCGCTTGTTCCGCCGGCGCTTTGGGTTTCCGCGGCTCGCGTAAATCCACCCCGTTTGCAGCGCAGCAGGCGTGCGAAAAGGCCGCGGCTGCCGCCAAGGAGCACGGTCTGCGCTCGGTAGACGTGTTCGTCAAAGGTCCCGGTTCCGGACGCGAGTCCGCTATCCGCGCGCTCGAAGTGGTCGGATTGCAGGTAACGTCGATTACCGACGTAAGTCCCATTCCGCACAACGGATGCAGACCGCCCAAGAGAAGAAGAGTTTAAGGAGAGTGAACAGAAATGGCTAAGAATACTTGCAACGATTGCAGACAATGCAGACGCGAGGGGCAGAAGCTGTTCCTCAAAGGCGAGCGCTGCACCTCCAAAAAGTGCGCTATGGATCGCCGCCCCGTTCCTCCCGGACAGCACGGGCAGGGCAGAAAGAAAGTTTCCGAATACGGAATACAGCTGAGAGAGAAGCAGAAGGCGAAACGCGCTTACTGCCTGCTCGAAAAGCAGTTCCACGCATACTACGAGGAAGCCGAACGTATGCGCGGCGTTACAGGCGAAAATATGCTTTCGCTTATCGAGCGCCGTCTCGATAATGTCGTTTACCGCATGGGCATCGGCTCTTCCCGTCCTCAGTCCAGACAGATAGTCAATCACGGTCACATCACCGTGAACGGACAGGTCGTGGACATTCCCTCTTTTCAGGTGCGCGTCGGAGACGAAATCGCCATTAAGGATTCGAAGACCGACAACGCGATGTTCAAAGAGCTGCGCGGCGCCAAGATCGTTATGCCCAAGTGGGTGGAGTTCGATACCGAAACGTTCAAGGGCAAGATTCTCGATCTTCCCAAGCGCGAGGACATCGACCTCAATATCAACGAGCAGCTTATCATAGAGTTGTACTCGAAGTAATTCGGGGAGCCGCATCAACGTCTTACTTTCGATAAGGGATTTTCCCTTAGTTTCGAATCTAATTTAAGGAGACAGTATCCAATATGATGGAAATTGAAAAGCCCAGAATCACGCTTCAGGAGAGCGCCGATCTGAAAACAGGTAAATTCGTCGTCGAGCCGCTCGAGCGAGGATACGGAATCACGCTCGGTAATGCGTTAAGACGCGTTTTGCTTTCGGCGTTGCCCGGCGCTGCAGTTGTGGGCATAAATATCGAAGGCGTAAGCCACGAGTTTTCCACTATAAAAGGCGTAAAAGAGGACGTCGCCGAAATCATACTTAACCTCAAAGGACTGAATCTTAAAGCCAATTATACCGACAAAACCTTGAAAAAGGTACTTAAAATAGAGCGCACCACGCCGGGCGTCGTTCTGGCAAAAGACATTCTCGACGATCCCGAGATCGAAATTCTCAATCCCGAAATGTACATCTGCACCATCGACGACGGCGGCAAGCTGATAATGGATCTTACGGTAGCCAAGGGCCGCGGTTATGTGGTCGCCGAGAACCTGAAGGATCCCACTCAGCCCATAGGTTATATTCCCATCGACGCCATTTTCACTCCGGTCAAAGCGGCCAGCTATTCGGTGACGAGCACGCGCGTGGGACAGAGCATTGATTACGACAAGCTCACGCTCGAAGTTAAGACCGACGGCAGTCTGTCGGCAAAGGACGTCGTTTCTCTCGCCGCTAAGGCGCTGGAGGAGCATATACGCCAGTTCGTGGATCTTTCCGATTATATGCGCAATATCGGTATTCTGAAAGAGCCCGACGAAGACAGGCAGCAGAAAGTGCTCGAAATGAGCATCGAAGATATGGATCTGTCGGTACGCAGCTATAACTGCCTCAAGCGCGCCGGTATCCATACCGTCGAGGATCTGACCAAGAAGTCGGAAGACGATATGCTTAAGGTCAGAAACCTCGGCCGCAAGTCCCTCGACGAGGTCATAAGCAAGCTGAGAAGCTACGGGCTTGACCTCAAGAGCAGCGAAGAATAATATAGGAGTTTTACGAACATGAGTCAGAGAAAATTAGCGAAGCCTACCGACCAGAGAATGGCTCTCCTGCGCGGACAGGTCACCGAACTGCTGTGGCACGGCAAAATAGAGACTACTTACGATCGCGCGAAAGAAGTACAGAAAATGGCCGAAAAACTGCTGACCGCAGCGATTGAGTCGTATAAAGATACCGTCAATGCCGTCGAGACCAGAAAGCGTCCCGGCAAGAAGGGCGGCGTTGAAGAGTACAAGGTCGAACTCGTCAACGACGGCCCCAAAAAGCTGGCTGCGCGCCGCCGCATAATGCGCGTCGTGTACGACGTTCCCGAGGTAATGAAGGAGAACGAATCCAAAACGTCGTTCCGCGAGCGTACCGAGCATATCCGTCATCCGCTTGTCGAGAAGATTTTCAACGAATACGCTCCCAAGTACGACGCCCGCGCCGGCGAGTTGGGGCAGAAGGGCGGTTATACGCGCGTTCTTAAGCTCGGTTTCCGCCGCGGCGATAGCGCCGAAATGGCGATTATCGAACTGGTATAACGTTAACCTCATTCAACCCCGATGCATTTCGGGGTTTTTGAATTTTATGCAGATATTTCACAGCAACGATTTTATCCTCTCGGGCGAGGGCGTAAATATCATATGCGCGACGCCCGACGTTAACGTGCACGCGCATGAGTTTTACGAGCTGGTTTACGTCGATTCGGGCTGCGCAAGGCATAACGTGGCCGGCTCGGTATACGATATCGGCGCAGGCGATCTTTTCCTTGTCGATATAGGAGTGGAACATTCCTATTCGGAGAGGTCGCCTGATTTTTCCGTAATCAACTGTCTGTTCATGCCCGCTTTTCTCAGTAACGTCGTTAACAACGATTCAGCCTTTTCCGAACTGGCCGAAACGGTATTTTTCAAGAGCTTCGCGCATCCGGATAAGCCTTTTTTCATACGCGCCGGAGTAGTGCCGGGAGCGCGCTCCATTATCGCGCAGATGCTTGACGAGCATAAATCAAAAAACAACGGCTATCTTCAGGTTATACAGGCGCTGCTTAAAGTCTTGCTCATCTATGCGCTCCGTGCGTATTCGGATGACGACGGACTGCGCCGTCATTCCAAACTGGCCGACGAAATCGTCGACTACGTTAATAAATCGGGCGGCCGCAAGATCCGCGTCGATGAAATTTCGCAGGCGTTGTTTTTTTCGCCGGCATACATAAGCAGAGTGTTCAAGGAGAGCACAGGAGTTCAGCTGTCCAAATTTATTCAGGATAAGCGCATGGACTATGTCTGCCGCCTGCTGGACACGACGGATATGACTATTGAAAACATTCTGTCCGAAGCTGAGTACAGCGACCGCAAGAGCTTTTACGAGCAGTTTCACAAGCGTTTCGGATGTACGCCAGGAGAGTATCGGTCGCGCGAAAAGCGCAGAACCGGCAGCTGAACGCACAGCCGCGCCTGTCGCACACTGTCTGCGCACGGCGACTGCGCTTATCCGTATATTGTTTGTACACGTCCGACCGCGCCCGTCCGCGCGATTAAACGGGGATTACGCATGGGCGGATTTCAAGCCGATGTGCGCACAGCAACGAAATCCCGAAAGGGAGGTAAAGTTACCCCCCTTTTTTTATGCGCGGATAAAGTGTATAATATATGCGGTTGACGTAACCGGAGTTTGTTACGGCTGATATAAACCTTAAATTTTTATTTTCGGAGGAAATTATGTTTCAGTTCAGGAAAGCGAATTGGATTTATTATCTGACGGGTATTGTGCCGGCAGACAGCGCCAAATACGGTATGCCGTGTCAGTATTTCCGCAAGGAGTTTTCGGTGACAAAGCCTGTCAGGCGGGCGACGCTGCTTGCGTCCGCCGCCGGCGTATTCAAGGCTTACATAAACGGCAGGGATTTCGGCGATTATCTGTCGCCCGGCTGGACGGATTACGGCACGCGCACGCCGCTCATGCGTTTCGACGCGACGGATATGCTTAAACGGGATAACGCTATAGTGATTATAGTGGGCGACGGATGGTTTTCCGGCAATCTCGTCTTTATGGATACGCGCAACAATTACGGCAACTGGGATGAGGTCATTGCCGAGCTGACGGTCGAGTACGAGGACGGCTCTGCCGATTATATTTCCACAGACCGAAGCTGGCGAGCGGCCGACGGTCCTGTAAGACGGTCGGATATTTATATGGGCGAATGGATCAACATGAGATCTGACCGCGGCGACATATATAATGCCGGATATGACGATTCGAACTGGAGCTGCCCCATGATAGGGTGGCCCAACCGCACGTTTACGCTTACCGAAGAGTCGGCGTTGCCCACCGTGGTAAAACACGTTGTCAAGCCTGTCAGAAGCTATAAGGTAAACGATAAAACGATATACGATTTCGGTCAGAATCTCGTCGGAGTGGTGCGTTATACAGCGAAAAGCGAAGGCTACGCCAAAATAATAGTAAATCACGGCGAAATGGTATACGACGACGGCAATATCTACAACGAGAATTACCGTACCGCCGAATCCATCGATACCGCCGAGCTGAAAGGCGGCGAGGCTGTCGACATCAGACCGCTGTTCACTTTCCACGGGTTCCGTTACGCGTCAATACATATTCCGTCGGGCAAAGCGGAGATATCCGACGTGCGCGCTGAAGTTATGTATTCCGATCTGGAGGCGACTGGCGCGTTCTCGTGCAGCGACAAGGACGTTAATCAGCTTTATAGCAACATCGTATGGGGGCAGCGCGGTAATTTTCTCAACGTGCCTACCGATTGCCCTCAGCGCAACGAGAGACTGGGCTGGACGGGCGACGCGCAGGTGTTCTGCGGTACGGCAATGTTCAATATGGACTGCCGGCGGTTTTATAAAAAATATCTGTACGATCTTGTAGACGCTCAGCGCGGGCCGGGCGCCATAACGGGTATTGCTCCCGTAGTGCCGCACAAATCGATTAACTGTATGACGGACGGCACGGGCTGCGCCGGGTGGAGCGACGTGATTACCGTACTGCTTCACGAATATTATGTAATGTACGGCGATAAGGACGTACTGCGCGAATTTCTGCCAAACGCCGAAAGATACGTCAAGTGGCTGGAAAGCATTTCGGACAACTATATAATGCCTCAGGAGCCCAATTACGGCGATTGGCTCAGCGTTGGGCCGGCTACGGACAAATCGCTCATATATACGGCATACGCAGCGTATTCGTCGGCGCTTACGGCTAAACTGCTAAGAGCGGTGGGCTCGGACGGCGATTATTATGACGACCTGTCCGGGAGGTTCCGCAGCGCATTCCGCAAAAAATTTATCCGTCCGGACGGCAGGCTTATTTCGCATACGCAGACAGCTTATTTGCTCGCGTACTCTCTCGGATTGATGAGCGCAAAGGAGATACACGATAATCTCGTGTCGTGCATACATGACGCGGACGACCATCTGTCAACCGGATTTCTCGGAGTCAAGCTCATACTGCCGGCGCTTTCCGAACTGGGCGAATCGGATCTGGCATACAGGATTCTCACCAACCGCAGTTACCCCGGCTGGCTGTACAGCGTTGTGAACGGCGCCACCACGATATGGGAGCGGTGGAACGGCTATACCAAGGAAGACGGTTTCGGCGACGTCAATATGAACTCCTATAACCACTACGCCTACGGCAGCTGCGGCGAATGGATGTTCAAGTACTGCCTTGGAATAATGCCATCGTTCTCAAAACCCGGTTTCGAAGGGCTGACTCTGAAGCCGTATATCGATTTTTCCGGAAAGCTTACTCATGCCGAAGGAAGCTATGACAGCATAAAGGGCAAAATAACGGTAAGCTGGAAGGTAAAGGACGGTAAGGCGGTATATAAGGCGCGCGTTCCTCAAGGTATAGATCTGACGGTGGAAACCGACGAAAGGGTAAAGACGGAAATAGAGAGATACTGACGAAACTTAACCGATAAAAAACAGCCGCTCCTTTCAGAAGGAACGGCTGTTTTTGACAGATCGTTATTTTATTTTTTCATTGCACCTACAGCCGTTGCCGCTCCGCAGATGACGCCGCCTATCGTCATGAGCCAAGGACCTACCGCCGGAGTGGCTTCGTTAATCGAAAGGCTGCCCAGCGAGAAGTTGCCCTTGCTGCAGTAAGAGAAGGTCGTGATGATAAGCACGACCGCGCATATCAAGGTGACGACGCCGACAAGCGCGGTTATCAGCTTGAACAGCTTTATACCGAGCACCGTGCTTACGACGTAGCAGCCTGCCGACGCCAGAGAAGCTATCAGAGTTATTATTGCAAAAGCATTCATTGCGGCGAGCGCGTCTGACGGATTACTGTTGTTTTTGACCAGATCGGACAGCTTTATTTTCGTCTCGATTGCCGTAAGCGTAGTTGATTTGATCCAATCGAGAGTGTATCCTACAACCACCAGAATAGTCGCAACCACTATAACAGCGAAAGCAACCAACGCTACAATGCCGAAGCGGCTCTTCTTTTTTGCCATTTTCCTACCTCCGTTTTTATATATATTATCAGTATAACACAGCCTCTGGCAAAAGTCAATACAATTAACTTTATAAATTATTATAAAATTAAAGCTTATTGCCGAGGCGGAGACGGTCGGAACTGAAGCGGTAGGGGAGCAAGAAGCGTATTGCCTGAAAATGCGGCGGAATAAGGGGCCGTCAGCTTTTGCTTCTGCTGTTGTATCGGAACTGAAGCGGAGTGAAAGAAGTATATTTTTTGAAAACGCGGCAGAAATAAGGCGTGTCGTGATAGCCGCAGCGCGCGGCTATTTCGCTCACGCCGGCGTCGGTGGAGGCAAGCAGTTTTCGGGCAAGCTCGACGCGTTTGCGCGCTATGCAGACCACCGGAGAAGGGCCGCCCATCTGTCTGAAGAGATGAGCTAGATAACCGCTGTTAATGTCCAGACTTTCGCACAGCCGCTTTATTACGTCCGGCTCGGAATAGCGGATATTAATATACTCTTTCGCTTGGGCGTAAACGCGGTTTCTGCCGGAAGGAAGATTCATTTCGGTATCGGCCATACGCATCGCGTAAAGCAGAATTACCTGCAGAAGTCGTTCTGAAATATCAGCGCCGTAGTTGGCGACGGTCTTTTTTTCTTCAGCCAGTCCGGAAAAGCACGCGCGCAGTATGCCGTAAGCGTCGGACGAGGGTATTATGCAGAAACGCCTGTTTTTAAGTATGTCCTCTTCGGGCGCGCCGAGGTCTGCGACCGCGACGGAATAAAACAAAACGTCTGCTCCGTAGAAGCAGATGTCGTGTTTGGCGTTACGGTTTATCAGCGCCATATCGCCGCGTTTGAGCGGAAAAGTATCGTTGTCCGAAAGCAGCTTGCCGGAGCCTTCGGCGATGAGACAGAGCTCGGTATGGTCGTGAGTGTGAGCGCCCGTCCAGTCGCGCGGTTCGTTGCCGAATTCGACGTCGACCGGTCGGGGACGAAAGCGCGCGAAAGGCGAGGAGCTCATGGCTTATAACCTGCGCAAGGCGTTGAGATTGGAAATAGGGGTATAGGGATCGTTGTTGCGCTTTAGCAGCTCCTCGCATAACGATTTGTAAGCGAGCGAACCGGCCGAACGCGGCTCGTACTGCATTATCGTAAGCCCGTGGCTGGGCGCCTCGGCCAGACGGATATTGCGCGGTATACGGGTATTGAATACCTTTTTGCCGAAGAACTTGAGTATTTCGTCCGCGACAGAAGAAACGAGATTGGAGCGCGAGTCGTACATGGTAAGAACCACGCCCTCCACGTCGAGCTGAGGATTGAGATATTTTTTCGCAAGCTTTATAGTATTCATCAGCTGGCCGAGTCCTTCCAGAGCGTAATATTCGCCCTGAATGGGAATGAGCACGCTGTCGGCTGCCGTCAGCGCGTTTACGGTCAGCAGTCCGAGCGAGGGCGGGCAGTCGATAAGCATATAATCGTATGAGTTGCGCAGCTTGGCTAGAGCGGATTTGAGTATCTTTTCGCGGTTGGGCAGCGAAACGAGCTCAATTTCCGCTCCGGCGAGGTCTATATTCGAGGGGACGATATCCAAACCTTTTATTCGGGTATGTATCGCCGCTTCGGAGGCGTCGCATTCGCCCACGAGCACGCTGTACGACGAGTTTTTCAGCTTCTTTTTGTCAATACCGAAGCCGCTGGAAGCGTTGCCCTGAGGATCGACGTCGAGAATGATGACGCGTTTGCCCATAACGGCAAGATATCCCGCGAGATTTACGGTCGTAGTCGTTTTGCCTACGCCGCCTTTCTGGTTGGCGATTGCGATAATTTTAGACACGGTGACCTCCTGCAAACGAGCCTTGAATACATATAATTATAACACATGGCTTTTTTTGTCGCAACACTTTTTTGCCCATAGCTTAAAAATTATCGCGAGCTGCAGCTATTTAATTTACTTTTTCAGCCCGTTTTGATATAATATCTGCATACGTTATGCCCATAATAGAGTTTGAAAACGTCGAATACACCTACAACGCCGGCATGGAAGGCGAAACCAAAGCCTTAAGCGGCGTGTCCTTTTCGATAGAAGAGGGCTCTTTCGTCGCGCTTGTGGGACACAACGGAAGCGGAAAATCGACGATCGCAAAACTGATGAACGGGCTTATCCTGCCGGATAAGGGCAGGGTGACTGTCGACGGTATGGACACCGCCGATAAGAAACGTATATTTGACATACGCAAGACGGTGGGAGTGGTATTCCAGAACCCCGACAATCAGATGATCGCCACCATAATCGAGGACGACGTGGCGTTCGGACCGGAGAATCTCGGGCTGCCGCCGGCGGAGATACGCGAACGCGTCGACTGGGCGCTCGGGTCGGTGGGCATGGCCGATCACAAGCGCGGCACGCCGTTCAGACTGAGCGGCGGCCAGAAGCAGCGCATCGCGATAGCCGGCGTGCTGGCGCTCAGACCGAGAGTCATGGTGCTCGACGAATCGACGGCTATGCTCGATCCCAAAGGCCGCGACGAAGTTATGAGAGTCGTGATGCAGTTGAACCGCGACCATAAGATGACCGTTGTCATGATAACGCATTTTATGGAAGAGGCGGCCGAAGCCGACCGCATTATAGTCATGCGCAGCGGAGAGGCTCTGCTTGACGGCGGAAAAGAGGTGTTCAACCGCACCTCGGAGATAAGGTCGGCAGGACTTGAGCTGCCGCTGCCCAGCCGTATCGCCGACGGACTGCGCCGCTCGGGCATGGCTCTGCCTGACGGCATACTCACCGACAGCCAGCTTGCGGAGGCGTTATGCCGATTAAAATAGAACATCTTTCGTATATATATTCGCCCAAAACTCCTTTTGAAAAGAGAGCGCTCGACGACGTAACGTTTACCGTGAACGACGGCGATTTTTTCGGTATAATCGGGCAGACGGGCAGCGGCAAGTCCACTCTTATAAGCCATTTTAACGCCCTTACCAGAGTCATGTCGGGCAAAATTTTCGTAGACGATATGGATCTGTCGGTCAAAAAACTCGACTTCAAACGTCTGCGTTCCACTGTCGGCATGGTGTTTCAGTACCCCGAGTACCAGCTTTTCGACGAGACGGTATTGAAGGACGTCATGTTTGGCTGCAAAAATATCGGTATGGACGACGCAGAGGCGGAAAAAAACGCGCGTGAAGCGATAGAGGCGGTCGGGCTTTCTCCCGAAATCGCCGATCGCTCGCCTTTCGAACTGTCGGGCGGACAGAAGCGCCGCGCCGCCATCGCCGGCGTGATAGCCATGCGTCCCAAGGTGCTCGTGCTGGACGAGCCGACTGCCGGACTTGATCCGCGCGGCAAAAATGCCGTGCTGGAGCTGATAGCGCGCATTAAGGAAAACGTTTGTCCGACCATAATAATGATAAGCCACAATATGGACGAGATAGCGCGCTGCTGCAACCGCATCGCCGTAATGAGCGAGGGAAAGCTGCTGGGCGTGTTTTCGCCTAAGGAACTGTTCGGGCAGAAGGAAAGACTTCACGCCTGCGGGCTGGAAATGCCCAAGGTAACCGAGCTGGCCAACGTTTTGGCGGATAAAGGTCTGAACGTGGACCGCGCGACGCTTACCGAAGCCGAGCTTATAGCGCAGCTCATGAGAAAACCGGAGGCTAAAGCGAATGCGTGACGTGAGTTTCGGACAATATTATCCGGTAGAGTCGCCCGTACACCGCCTCGATCCGCGCTGCAAGCTGGTGCTTGCGATAATGTATATTGTCGCGCTGTTTTTTATACAGACGTTTACCGGTTTCGGCATAGTGGCGCTGGCTCTCGCGGTTATCGTGCTCGTTTCGCGCGTGCCTTTTGTTAAAGTGCTTAAAAGCGTTAAGGCGGTGATATTTCTTATAATATTCACCATGCTTATGACTTTTTTGTTCTATCGCGGCGATCCCGCATATAAGATCGCGGACTGGGGAATATTTCATTTGTACTGGGACGGGCTGTTCAGCGCGCTCAAGCTCAGCCTAAGGCTCATGCTGCTGGTTATGGGACCGGCTTTGCTTACGCTCACCACTACGCCGGTAGAGCTTACGGACGGACTGGAGAGCCTGCTTAAGCCGCTCGCTCTGATAAAACTGCCCATTCACGAGCTTGCCATAATCATGAGCATTTCTCTCAGGCTTATCCCCACGCTTATGGAGGAAACGGACAAGATAATCAACGCGCAGAAGGCGCGCGGCGCCGATTTCGAATCGGGTAATCTCATAAAACGCGCAAAGGCGATGCTTCCCATACTTATTCCGCTTTTCGTTTCGTCTTTCAGACGCGCCGACGAGCTTGCCGACGCAATGGATTCGCGCTGTTACCGCGGCGCGAAAGGCCGCACGCGCATGAAGGTACTGCGCTTTCATGTGCGCGACCTTATCGCGTTCCTTTTCATGGCGGCGCTCGTGTTCGCGGTGCTTACTCTCAGATACAACTGGTTTGGAATTTTGGGGCTGCTGCCCTTTACGGTTTACTGACCATGAGAGTAAGGCTGGACATTGATTATATAGGAACGGCATATGCCGGCTGGCAGGTTCAGCCGGGTATGCGCACTGTTCAGGGCGAGGTAGAGCGCGCTCTGAACGCGATGACCGGCGAAGAAAACAGAGTGACGGCGAGCGGCCGCACCGACGCCGGAGTGCACGCTATATGCCAGACGGCACATTTCGATACGTCAAAGACGTGGGACGCGGCTAAATTTGTCGGCGGACTCAACAGCTATCTGCCGCGCGATATCAGGATCCTGTCGGCGTACGAGGTGCCTGACGGGTTTCATGCGCGTTATTCGGCCAAATGCAAAACTTACGAGTACGTTATGTACCGCTCGGATCGCGAGCGCGCGGTGTATCTTGAGCGCGCGGCGAGAATACCCGAAGGAGCGGACACAGAAAAAATGCGCCGCGCCGCCGGATATTTTATAGGGACGCACGATTTCGCGTCGTTCTGCGCGGCGGACGCCGATACGAAAACGTCGGTGCGTACCGTTACGCGTTCCGACATATCCTTGCGCGACGGGCTGATCGTTTTTACGGTAACGTCCGACGGTTTTTTATACAATATGGTGCGAATTATGACCGGATTGCTTATACGGATAGCGACGGGCGGCGAGCCTGAATACGCCGTATCGGAAGTTATTGCCGCGCGCGACCGCACTTTAGCGCGCGATACCGCGCCGGCGTGCGGTTTATACCTCAAAAAGGTTTATTATTAAATATCGATTAGAAAAGCGGCAATCCCGGCAAAACCGGTTGACGTAAAATATTTCATCTGTTAAAATTATACGGTAAACGAGCTCATCGGAGGGTGTTTTTGAAGCCTAAAATACTGGTCACTTTCATAGAATCGGGAAAGGGGCATATAATGTCCGCGCAATCGATATACGAGAGCTTAACCGAAAAATACGGTGACCGATACGATATAGAAAAGACTTACATCATGTCCGCCGACGGCAACCGAAAGCTTATGTCCGTCGAACGCTTTCTTACAAAACAGACGCAGAACACTAATAAGGTGCAGTTTTTCGGTAAATTCATATTCCCGTTCATTCATTTTATGGGCGGGCAGAAGCTGATGCGCTGGATCCATAAAAACGTTTGTTCGCGTTCTTTCAAAGCCATTTTAAAGGCGTTCGCCGACAGAAAGCCGGACGTCATAATTTCCACGCATTATTACATTTCGCTGGCTGCGGGCGAATACAAAAGGCAGATAGATCCCGACTGCGTCGTCGTAACGTACAATCCCGACAATATGCTGCATCCTTTCTGGGATACGAGGGAGGGGTATTTTCTCGTCAACAGCGACCGCGCGTATAAACAGGCTATGCACAGACGGTTCCGGAAAGGACACGTTATACGCGTGCCTCTTTCGGTAAGGAAGGAAGTGGAGCGCTGCGACTCCGGCCGCGTTGAGCTCAGGCGCAAGCACGGGCTGCCCGAGGACGCTTTTACCGTTACTCTTGCCGACGGCGCGTATATGTACGGCCGCGCCAAAAAGTATACCAAAAAGCTGATAAAGAGCGGACTGCCGCTTACGCTGCTTGTCATCACCGGCTATCATGAGAAAAATTACAGGTATTTTGCCAGAAGAATGAACCGTATTCCCTCCAATATCAATCTTAAGCTATACAAATTCACCGATTCCGCATACGAGTTGTACGGAGCGTCGGACGTATTTATAACAAAGGGCGGTCCCAACGCGGTGCTTGACAGCTTATACATGGATACGCCCGTAATGATAAATTACACTCCCCACATGATAGAAGAGGAAACGTACAAGCTATTCGTCAAAAAACTGGGCTGCGGAACGGGAGCGTTCACCGCGCGCCGCGCCGTGCGGCTGATAAGGAAATATTCCGCCGATCCCGGGCTGCTCGAGCCTTTTCACGAGGGTATTGCGCGGTTAAGAGCGGGAGGAAACGGCGCCGACGTTATAGCCGATTTCGTGGCGGAGAAACTCAACGATAAGGAGGCGGCGGCAGAGGTTGCGGACTAAAGCTTATATAAAGCTGATAGAGGAAGGCGTCGCAGCCGGCGAAATTCCGGACGATATAGGACGCGAGATACTCGGTCTTATAAGCGAGCGCGGAAAAATGACGCCGCAAATCTATTCGGCTTTTACTTCCGCTCTTGCCGAAAGGGGACTATACAACGTATATACGACTCCGTTCAACCGTAATCCTCCTCCGGTATCCGGCGATTACCGTTACGAGTCGCGCAACGTCTTTTTTCTTTTATATAAAGGCTTGATACTCGCCGTTTTCAATACTCTCGGCCGCTTAGTGGCTCGGGTGGCGTTCAGACTGAAAGTAAAGGGCCGTAAAAACCTTAAGCGTTGCAAGGGCGCCGTCGTCACGGTGTCCAATCATTTTTCGTACCTCGATATTCTGGCCACCAGGTGCGCGACGGGCTGGAGATCATTGCGGTTTGTCGTCGCGCCGCATAACGCCGGCGGCAAAAGCGCGCCGGGACGCGGATTCTTTACGGGAGCGGGAGCGATAGCCGTAGGTACTACAATGTCGGGCGCGCGCAACTTCAACGCATATCTTGATAAATGCGTAAACGACGGCAAAACCGTTCATTTCTACGCCGAAAGAGCCATGTGGCTCAACTATCCCGAGCCGCGTCCCTTTCTTGCGGGAGCGTTCACGCTGGCGGCGAGGCACGGTATACCCGTGGTTCCGGTTTTTTACGCTTACGGAAAAAACGGTAAATTAAGGAGGACGCTGCATATGCACGCGCCTATTACCGCTTATGTGCTGGCTCCCGTCTTGCCCGACATGAGTCTAGCGGTCAAGCAGCGCGCGGCAAAGCTGTGCGACAACGCGCAGGACGCGGTCAGAAAAGCTTACGAAGAGCATTGCGCGCGCGCGACCGTCAAATAATTCTTTACAAAAAGAACAACTGCTGTTATAATATTGTTTATGAAACCTCTTATCGGAAAAACGCGCGGCCGTATATGGGAACTTGACGCGCTGAGAGGCTTTGCCGTACTGGCTATGGTCTTCGATCATCTGACGTTCGATCTGTCTCAGATGCGGTTTTATTTTTCCGACTGGTACAAGGCGGGCGGCTTTATAACACGACTGGAGGAATTCGGGACGTCGTTTCAGAACTCCGGACTGAGATTCTGGGGGCATTACGTTTTCGTTACGGTGTTCCTTCTGCTGGTAGGCATAAGCTGCACCTTCTCGCGCTCCAATGTAAAACGCGCTTTACAGGTGCTGGGCTGCGGTCTTGCCGTAACGGCTGTAACGAGGTTTCTGGTTACTATAAACTTTCTCGATATGTCGATTGTTTGGGGTATATTGCAGCAGATAGGCTTCGGCATACTCCTTTACGCAACCGTTTCGGCATTGTGGGACAACAGATATTTCATGCTGGGCGTCGGCGCATTAATAGTGCTGGCCGGCATACTTATACGCTGGTACGACGTTCCGGCGGCCGGCAGAATACCCTCCGATCTTTCGTGGTGGGAGCAAATGGTATGGTTTATGAAAAACGACGCCGCTTCCGTGCTGCTGGGGACGAGATGGTACGGGCCTGATCATTTCGGCATACTGCCGTGCGCAGGCGTTGTGCTGATAGGCGGCTATCTGGGAAAAACGTTCTATTCGGGGCGCCGCTCGCTTATTCCCGCGCTTGACGGAGGCTGGAACAAGCCGCTGCGCTGGGTGGGACGGCACGCCATTATATTTTATCTGGCGCATCAGCCGGTCGTTATGGCCGCAGTTCTGGGAATAGGGCTATTGGGCGGACTTACTTTGGCTATTTAGGGGATTATGAAATGGAAATCGATCAGACGCTGTATGGAGCGGTAAACTCCGCCGCAAAAAGATACCCGCGGCTCAACGCTCTTTACTATAAGGGCAGAAATATTACCTATTCGGCAACGCTGCGCGAAATCGACGCGCTTGCGGCCGGACTTTCCCGAGCGGGAATAAAACGCGGCGACGTCGTAACGGTATGTATGCCAAACGTTCCCGAGAGCATTTACGCGCTGTACGCAGTAAACAAGCTGGGCGCCGTCGCGCATATGGTGCATCCGCTTGCGCCTGCCGCACAGCTTAAGAGATTCATGGAAAAAGCCGGCAGCAGACTGCTTTTCGTGCTCAACATCGCGCTTAAGGATTACGCGGAGCTTGCCGACTGCGTACAACTGGGAATAGTGTCGGTATCACCCGCGCGCTCGCTCGGAAGGCTGAAGCGCAAAGCGTACGATTTTATCAACAGGGCGGACATAGTAAAAGGCGGCGGTATACGCGATTACGACGCAGTGACGGTAAAACGCGGCGCATCCGAGGCGGCGCCTTACGAGTCCGGCCGCACCGCGGTATATCTGCACAGCGGCGGCACCGGCGGCGAGCCGAAGGTAATAGAGTTGTCCGATATGGCGGTAAACGCGCTCGCGTCGCGCGTTCCCGACATACTTGATTTTATGGACAGGCTGGAAGGCACCGCAATGCTTGCAGTTCTGCCCATGTTTCACGGGTTCGGGCTGGCGATGGGCGTTCACGCGCCGCTTTGCTACGGCGCGGTCAGCGCGCTCATGCCGAAATTTTCCACCCGCGAGACAATAAAACTGATTTCGGAAGGCAAGCTTAACTATCTGATAGGCGTGCCGGCGCTTTACGAGGCGCTGCTGAGAAAGCCGGAGTTTTCGGGCGAAAAGCTCAAAAATATCCGCATAGCGTTCATAGGCGGCGACTGCGTGATGCCCGATCTTCTCGACCGTTTCGACGCGCGTATGCGCGAGGGCGGCAGCGGAGCGAGACTGTTCGAGGGCTACGGCCTTACCGAAACGGTGACGGTGTGCAACGTCAATCTGTTTTCCGCAAACCGCGCCGGCAGCGTGGGTAAGCCGCTTCCCGGGCTGGAATGCGTCATATTGGGTTCGGACGGCGCCGTGCTCGAAGCCGGAGAAACGGGCGAGATTTGCATAGCCGGCGATACTCTGATGAACGGCTACCTTAACGACGCCGCCGCGACTGCCGAAGCATTTACCGAGCTGGGCGGCAAAAAGTTCGTCAGGACGGGCGACGCGGGGTATCTCGACGCGGACGGATATCTGTATTTCCGGCAGCGCATCAAAAGGATAATAAAGATAGCGGGAGTCAGCGTGTATCCGTCCGAAATAGAGGCGGCGGCAGGCGCGCTGGGCGGCGGAATAACCGAAGCGTGTGCTATAGAGGGCAAGCGTGACGGAAAGACGGTGATAGAGCTGTATCTGGTATCGTCATTCGCTCCGGGCGAGCGGCTTTCGGCGGAAGCCGTGCGTGACGGCATCTGCAAAGCTCTCGGCAAATACGCCGTGCCGTCTAAAGTGGAGTATCTCGACAGGTTGCCGAAAACCCTTATAAACAAAGTCGACGTAAACGCGTTGAAGAGGCTGACCGGCGGTGAACAATAATTCTTTTTACGAGCGCGCGGCGGATACGAACAGATATTTCAGAGTGATGAAATCGTTCGATAACAACACGCCGGCGCATTTCCACAATACGACCGAGATAATAGTCGTAGTAAGCGGCGCCGAGCGCGTCGTGATAAACGGCGTGGAACGGACGCTGACTCGCGGCGACATAGGCGTGAGCAACAGTTTTGACATACATTATTACGAATGCGAAGGCTCGTCTGAGGTGACCGTCGTGATGCTGAGCGTCGAGTATCTTTCGCGGTTTAAGGAAACTTTCGGAGTCTGTCTCGGGAATTTTCTGCCTTACGGCGACAAATCCGACGAGATAATCGCGACGATAGACAAGCTTTTCGCCGTGCAGAACGGCAATCCGCTCATTTCGGCGGGATATATCGACGTCATGCTCGGGCAGCTGTACGACGCTTTTCCCAACTGCGCCCGTTCCAACGGCGACGGCGGAAAAGTTGTGGAGATTTTGAGATATATCGAAGACAATTACGCGGAAAGGCTCTCTCTCAAATCGGTTGCCTCGCGGTTCGGGTACAGCGAGACGTATTTTTCGCAGATGTTCAACCGCTTTGTCGGTATGCATTTTCGAGATTACGTCAACAGACTGCGCGTAAGCCGCGCCGCCGAAATGGCTGCGGAGGGCAGAAAGGTGCTTGACATCGCCGCGTCGTGCGGATTTGACAGCCTTAATACTTATTACCGCGCGGTCAAAAAATGGCGGCCGCAGCCTTAAAACCTTAATTTTTGACAATAAGCCGATAAGTTAGCCCGTTGATTTTACAAAAGCTTTGAGCTATAATTTAACTATAGTCAGACAGGAGATAACTTTATGAAAATAGGAGCGATGATAGAAAGTTTCCGCTTGGGCTTCAGGGAAGCGGCGGCCGCAGCCAAAAAGGCGGGCGCTTCGGGCGTTCAGGCGTATGCGTCGGGCACGATTAACGCCGACATGACTGACGCGGAGATCGCCGAAGTAAGGCGCATTCTCGACGGAGAGGGGTTGGAAATATCCGCCGTTTGCGGCGACTTCGGCTGCAGAATGTTCTATCTTCCCGACGAGAGCAGGGATTTGATAGAAAAAGAGAAGCGCGTTATGTCCGTGGCGCGCAAGCTCGGCACTTCGATCGTTACAACGCATATAGGCGTTGTACCCGAAGATACGAACTGCCGCCAGTACGAAACAATGCACAGGGTGTGCCGCGAGCTTGCCGAATGCGCCGATTCGGAGGGCGGAAAATTCGCGGTTGAGACCGGTCCCGAAAAATCTGCGGTGCTCAAGGCCTTTCTCGACAGTCTTGGCAGCCGCGGAGTGAGCGTCAATCTCGATCCTGCCAATCTGGTGATGTGCGCCGGCGACGATCCGGTCGAGGCGGTCGCCAATCTGAAGGATTACATAGTCCATACGCACGCGAAGGACGGCGTACAGAAATTCGCGGTCGATACGCGCCGCATTTACGCCGCGCAGTATTTCGGATTAGAGCCCGCGCCGAGAGGAAGCTATCTGGAAGTGCCGCTGGGCAAGGGCGGCGTTCCTTGGAAGAAGTACATTGCCGCGCTCAAAGATATAGGCTACGACGGATATCTGACTATAGAGCGCGAAGTGGGCGACGATCCCATGCGCGATATAGTAACGGCTGTGGAGTTCCTAAAAACGCTCATTTAAAAACAGTAATCGTTTATTATAAATCGGAGAAAAATATTATGAAAAAACTAAAAGCTGCTGTAATAGGCGTAGGCGGAATATCCGTCAACCACATAAGAAATTACATTGAAAGCCCCGACGTCGAGCTTGTGGCGCTGTGCGATATTAATGCCGATACGCTCAAAAAGAAGGGCGAGACATACGGCATAACCAATCTATTCTTAAGTTATGACGAGATGTTCGCCAAAATGCCCGAGATAGACATCGTGAGCGTATGCACATGGAACAGCGCGCATGCGCCGGCGACGATAGCCGCGCTTAACGCGGGTAAGCACGTTCTTTGCGAAAAGCCGATGGCGCTTAACGCCGATGAAGCCGAAAAAATGCGCGAAGCCGCATTGAAAAACGACAGAATCCTGCAGGTGGGATTTGTGCGCCGGTTCGGCAACGACGCGCGTATCGTGCGCGATTTCGCCGCGCACGGCGATCTGGGCGAAATATACTATTCGCGCGCAACGTATGTGCGCCGCAACGGCAACCCCGGCGGCTGGTTCAGCGACAAATCGCGTTCGGGCGGCGGTCCGCTCATCGATCTGGGCGTTCATGTTATCGATCTGGTGCGCTATCTTATGGGCAATCCTCAGCCCGTTTCGGCGTGCGGCGCGACGTTTTATAAGCTGGGCGACCGCAGAAACATCATTACGCCCAAAGCGTACAGCGCGACGGTCACTTCAAATAAAGACATCTGCGACGTTGAGGACCTCGCCGTAGCGCTCATCAAGTTTGAAAACGGAGCAGTTCTCAATCTTCAGACGGGCTTCAGCCTTAACGTCGAAAAAGATCAGACGAGCATAGAGCTTTTCGGCACCAAGGGCGGCGTCAAGCTCGATCCGGAAATTAAAATTTACACCGAAATGAATAACTACATGACGGACGTCGCAATAGTCGGCGCCAGCAATTTCGATTTCGCCGGAGCGTTTAGAAACGAGATTTACGGCTTTATCGACGCGGTGCTCGGAAGGGCGCCGGTAATAGCTCCGGCAGAGGACGGAGTCGCGCTTATGCGCATACTGGACGCCGTCTACCGTTCGGCGCAGACCGGCAAGGAAGAGCGTGTCTGACAGATACGGCTTTGCCGGCAGGAAACCGCGTTTTCCGTTGAAAGATACCGTCTGTATTTACATGACGGTATCTTTTTGTATGCGGTTAAAAGAAAAATATTGACATTGCAGCGAGCATATGATATACTAAACAGAGAATAAAATATAATCGTGTAAACGGGAGGAAACGATGAGAATACGCAGCAGATTGTGCGCGGCTATAGCCGTACTGGCATTATGCGCGCTGCCGGCGACGGCGTGCGGCAGCAAGATTGAAAATACGTTTTTCGGGCAGCATACGCTTGACTTGGAAGAAGCTGCCGGAAGCGCCGCATACGGCAAATACGCCGTTCTTACGGAAATTGCCGACACCGTCGGCGCAACTCAGGTCGATTACGGCAGCTTTTCGGCTACGGGCTGCATCGTAATAAACGGTTCGTATGTTTACGATGTGGAAAACGACAAGCCGCTCCTTAAAGACGCAGGATATTCCGGCATGAGCTTCGCTTCGAGCGAAGGGGCGTATTATATAACCGCAGTCAGGGACGGGAAGAATTTCGCGTTCACTACATCGGGCGAAACGATAGTTTCGGACATGGATCAGGCGGTTCTGCCGACTGTCGTCAGCGCTTACAGAAACGGCAAACGCGCATCCTATCTGAAGTTTGTCGAGCTTTCGGGAGCGGCCAGATTTGCGGAGATTAAGGACGGTATGCTGACGTCGGCTGTGTACGGCGAGGACGAAGTGCAGACGACCGGATTCGCTGGGTTAAAACCGGGCGACAAATATACCTCAGAGGGCGAGCTGTATTCAGATTATCTCGGACTTGTCTATGACGACCGGTTTGCCGACAGCCACTATGTGAAGGAAATAACCTCGTACAGCGGCAAGAAAGCGCTCGATTTTTACGATGCGAACGGCAAAAGAATTTCGCGCTTTAAGTTTGACGACAAGCTTGCGGACGATCCGATTTATATCGACGGCAAGCTGCTGTACACTCTTGTCGCATATGTGGACAGCAGCATGACCGAAGGTTATAATTTTATCGACGACGCCGGA
This sequence comes from uncultured Bacillota bacterium, assembly GCA_949294845.1. Lineage (GTDB taxonomy): Bacteria > Bacillota > Clostridia > Christensenellales > Pumilibacteraceae > HGM11386. The sequence goes on from CASFJH010000048.1 coordinate 39,976, forward strand.
GACAAATGGATGGCCGACTTGTATTCGTTCGATATAGGTTCGGGCAAAACGTCCGAAATCGAAGCGGACTTTCTGATACTGTCTCAAGACAGCGATGTTTACAACTACAGCACCAAATCGATCGACGCAAGCGTCGTTACCGTAGCCAGGATGGAAAACGGCGTCGCGGTCGAATATTATTCCGAAACGGATATTTATATGGTGAACGGCAGCGGCGAAGTGCTTTTTAAGGGGTCGGAATGTTATTACGGGGCGCCTGTATCCAGAATCGGTTCGAACTTTGTCACCTCAAAAGGCAATATCGTTGACGCCGATCTGGAGCTGGTTGCCGAAATGCCCGATTATGTCCTATATGTACCCGACCTGGAGAGGCTGTTCTGCTCGGACGGCGTTAATACCTGCCTTATGAATTACAGCGGTAAAGTTATTCAGGTTTACGATTACGAGTATGTGCCGAATTGCGAGGTTGGCGACGGAAAGATCGCAGTCAGCAAGGACGGCGAACTTTATGTTCTCGATCTTAACTCCGCTGTCGCTGAAAAGATCAGCGACAAGGTAAGCGCGCCGGGCAGTATAACCTTAAACGGCAAGTACGTTTATGTTTCAGATAACGGTTACAGCAACGTGTATAAGCTTGACGGCACGCTCTATCTGGAGGGAATCGCCGTAAACGTGTCGGAGAACCTTGATAGGTCTATAATCGAATATTACGACGGTACGGTGGGACTGCTGCCGGTGTCTACGGCCGAAGGAATACGCTATTACAGAGCCGTATGGTAAAATAAAGCAACGCATAAAAAAAGAACGCGGAAAAGTGCGTGTCCCATAGGGATTTTTATAAACATTATATAATTGCACTTTCAAGCGGAGAAAAAATCAGATTCCATTACGGAGTCTGATTTTTCTTTTGTTGTGGTAATCAATTCAAATTGCAATCATCTTGTCTTTTTGA
>CASFJH010000049.1 GCA_949294845.1 uncultured Bacillota bacterium
AAATCATATATAACGGCGATGTCAGAAAGTCGCTGCTGTCGGTAAAAAGCGTTGCACGGGCAAAAGGCCGTGCGGCGGCATAAAAGATCATATATAACGGCGATGTCAGAAAGTCGCTGCTGTCGCTAAAAAAAGCGCGCAGCGTAAAGCCGTGCGGCAGTTATACTTTAAATTAAAAATGCGGATGCAATGCGCTTCCGCATTTTCTGACGTCAGAAGTTTATCGTAATTGCTTGACGGCGAAAGCGGTCTCGGCGGAATACGATATGTACCGACGGAGAACTCATGCAAAGCCCAGCGAAATGAGAATAGCGCGGTCGACGCGAAGCTGATAGTCACGGTCCAGTTCGCCGACCTTTTCGCGCAGGCGGCGTTTGTCCAGGGTGCGTATCTGCTCCAGCAATATGACCGAATCTTTAGGAAGTCCGAAGCTGCCTTTTGGCACTTCGATGTGGGTAGGCAGCTTGGCTTTCGTCATCTGGCTTGTGATGGCGGTTGCTATGACCGTGGGGGAATACTTATTGCCTACGTCGTTCTGAATTATCAGCACGGGGCGCACTCCGCCCTGTTCGGAACCTACGACCGGGCTCAGATCGGCGTAATAGATTTGTCCTCTTTTGATTTCCATTTATTTAAGATTGGCCCAGTCGAGGTTTATGTCGCCCGTTTCCTCGTAACCTTTGCCGAGAGCCTCCTGATCCATTGTATGCAGGCTGAGCGCATAACGGTTCACGAGTTCGGAAACATATTTTTCCACCGGCATTCCCTTTATTTTAGCAACTTCGTTAAGACGTTTATTCAATTCTTCGTTCACCTCTATGATATATTTTACGGTATGCATTTATTTATCTCCCATTCTTCGTTCGTTATACCTTTAATATGCGCCCGGACAATAATTTTTATTATAAGCGCACATAAATACGGCGTGATTGTTGACGGATAATATCAAATATTGTAAAATATTTACTGTCGTTCTGCCGCAAAATGCGGTATGCGGCAATAAAAAAGAGGGAGAAAGGCCGTGGACGATAAAATAGTATCAAGCCTCGACGCCGGCGAAGGCAAAGGACGTTTCATATTTAAAGGCGAGATAATACGCGACAAACCGTTTCCGTATACGGGCTGATCGTTCGGGACGGGCTTTTACGACGCGCGGCAAGACAAGGTTTGCGTGTTTTTTAACGGCAAGACGAGCCATACTTCCACCGACGGCGCGGTATTCCTGCTCCGCAAGAACGCCGCGGAGGATTTTTATACCGAGCTGGTCAAGGTGGGCGAAAACGAAGGGCGCGGCACTATCTGCCATGCCGGCGGCATTTGCCCCAACGGCAATTACGTCTGCATAGCAAAAATAACGTTCGACGGCAACGAAAACATAGAAAAGAGCGTGATTTACCGCAGCCGCGACCACGGCGCTTCGTGGGCGAAGGAGGATATGATCGCGGACGGCGAGGTCAATCCCGTTTTCGACGGCTACGGCGATTTGTTTATGACGTCGGACGGCGCGCTGCTCACATACGCAAGGAGGCCCGACGGCTCGGCTTTTTATATGCTTAAGTCGACCGACAGCGGACGCACCTGGACGAAGAGACCGATCTGCAATCCGCTGGCCGACGGCGATCCGCTTTTTAAGCAGGTCATGGAGGGTAAGCTGGTGGAAATGAGCGGAAAAAGGCTCATGTGCGTGCTGCGCATAAGGCTCATGACCGATGCGGCGACGAAAGACTGCGCCGTTCTCACTTACTCCTCGGACGGAGGGGACACATGGACCCCCATGAAGAGATCCGCGACGTGGAAGGATCTGTCGTCTAACAACTGCGGAATGGTTTATCACCCGCATGACGGTACGGTCGAGGCGGTATTTGCAAGCAGGTACCGTCAGAGCGACGGCAAGGGCAGTCTGTTCGCTTTTACCGTACCAGAAGAAGACGCTTTAAACGACAGGTTCCCCGAGCCCGAGCGGATACTGGCCGGCGCGCCCGACGCCGATTTCGGGTATCCGTCGCTTGTAAAAGACAAAAACGGCGTTATTAATCTGTTTTATTACAATAAAGACGATGAAGGAACGAATATATTTTATGCCGTAAAAGGCGCCGAGGCGCTGTAGGACGGCGCCCGACAGCGATTTTTTACGGACGGGAACAGCGTATGTCAAAGCACAGTGAAAAAACCGAAAAGACCAACGTTATGCGCATACTTGACGCGCACGGAGCGCGGTATGTCACGCATTGCTACGTCTTAAGCGGCGCAGTAGACGGCACCGACGTAGCGGCGGCGCTGGGCGAGGATCCGCGCCATATGTTCAAAACGCTCGTAACGGTGGGAAAATCGGGCGCGCATTACGTTTTTATGGTGCCGGTATGCCGCGAGCTCGATCTGCGCAAGGCTGCCGCGGCCGTGGGCGAAAAATCCGTGTCTATGGTAAAGTCGAAGGAGCTGCTGCCGCTTACGGGATACGTTCACGGCGGCTGTTCGCCCATAGGCATGAAAAAGCAGTTTGAGACGGTGGCGGACGAGAGCGCGGCGCAGTTCGATACGATAATCTTCAGCGCCGGAAAGATAGGTTATCAGGTGGAAATGCCCGTTTCCGCACTGGCCGAAACAGTGCCGCTCAGACTGGCGCCGATCGCCGTAAACGGCTAGGCGCGGCATTGAGTCGGCGGCGCATTGAGAATAAGCAGTCCGTAACGCGGCGGCTCTGCGCAGAGCGCGCCGCGGCAAAAAGGCGGAAAAACGTCTCCCCCATACGGGTTCCGGCTTTGTAAAAGTCTTGAGAACTACGGTGAAAGTTGGGTGAACATAAAAATTTAAGCGCTAATTTACTTGATATCTCCCGCCGCCGTGTGTTATACTATAAAAGTATCAGCAAGGAGGTAAATACTTGAAGAACAGCACGAAAGGACTGATCGGCGTTCTGGTGTTCCTTGGCATTTTCGCCATAGTGGGCATGTTTTTCCTGTTCAGCAACCAATCCGAAAGTTTACGTTACGACGAGTTTATAAAGAAGATCGAAGCGGGGGAAGTCGAGGCGGTCAAGGTCAACGATTACGTTGCCACCGTCGCGCTTAAAGGTGACAAGAAGATTTACGAAGTCAACGTCCGCACCGGTCTTACCGGCGAGGCCGATTACGTTACAGTAATTCTCGATTACAACAAGGGCGTTTACAGCGACGGCGTCGTCCCCGAAACGGCGGTGCAGCTTACTTTCAACAATCCCAATTCGGGCGCCATATGGAATATGATCATACCCATTCTCGGGTTTGTGCTGCTGATAGTTCTGGCGGTGTTCCTGTTCCGGTCGATGGCAGGCTCGAATAAGCAGGCGATGAACTTCG
>CASFJH010000050.1 GCA_949294845.1 uncultured Bacillota bacterium
ACGTTATACGGACGTATGCTTTCCGGACGATTGCTGGCTGGTTTTCGGCAAGGAGACCAAAGGACTTCCCGAGCATATAATTTTCTCCAATCCCGACACCGCTCTGCGTATCCCGATGGGATCGGGGCTGCGCTCGCTTAATCTGTCCAATTCGGTCGCCATAGTCGTTTACGAAGCGCTGAGACAGCGCGGTTTTACCGGCCTTGTCTGAAAAACCGCGCCCCATACAGCGCAGCTGTCCTACATAGCATGACTGCAATCCAGCGCGCCTGCCCCGCCTCGTATGACTGTCCATGCGGCAACCTCTTTAAATTGCATGGCTGGCGCCGAGTAAAGCAAAAATCCCGCGGAACACGCGGGATTTTTTAGCGGCGCAGCCGTCCCCGTATTTTGGGAGCGGCGGTCTGGGCGCCGGTTCGCCGTATTTTGGCAAATCGGATTTTTAAAGCTGTATGCCGAGCATATCGGCGAGCCGGTCAAACGTTATCACTTCGACATTTTTGCCGGCTCTGGTCTTAAGCGCGGCGATACGCAGGTCGAATTTATCCGTTTCGAGCTGGCTCTCGTCGCGCAGCACGAAATATTTGGCGCCGCGCACGCGGTAAGTCACCGTTCCGCCGCGTCTTATTATCTCTCTGTACGCCGTCTCATACCCGTACAGTCGGTCGGCCGTCATCGAGAACACGAAGCGCACGCCTTTAAGCTCGTCCGTTTGCGCGTTTTTCATGGGATAAAGGTTTCTCAGCCAGTTTTCATACGAAATGTTCATGCCCGACATGGTGGTTATTTTGGCAGGCTTGAAATCCATATCCTTCACTTCTTCGGCAGTCATGCCCAGCTTGGACACGAGCGTTTTGAGCAGAATATTGTCCGACTGCCCGAGCATCTCCTCCTCGTCGATGCGGTTGGTGACGGTAAAATCGGCTGCGTGCTGATTGCCGGTGATTTTGGCGCCTGCCGAAAGCAGCTTCAGCGCTACCGGCGATACGTCCTGCTCGGCGGTCATGCTGCCGAGGAAAAAGTATTTCCTCCCCTTAAAAGCCGGCAGCGGTTTGACTTCCTTGTCAAACCCGGTCACCGCGTCGAACAGCGCGTTGCGGTTTTCGATATGCTTTCTCGCCTTGCCGGTGAACGCGTCGCTGTAGCAGGCGCGGATAAGGCCCTGCTGCAGCCGTCCGAACCGTATGCCGAATTTTTCGGTAAACGCCGCGATATCGCCCTCGCAGCCGGTCTCCTTAAGAATACGGCGAAGAACCTCCAGCGTGGCGGCGGCGTCCTCGCAAGGGTCGTGCGCGTTAAATTCGAAACCGTATTCGGCCGCAAGATTGGTGAGCGAGCGCGCCGTCATAACGTTTCTGACCGCGCCGTACGCCACTACCGTATCTAGGTAATCGAAAGACGGCATACCGAGTCCGAACCTCTGGCACGCTTCGATTATCATGCGCACGTCGTTATCCACGGCGTGGCCTATAACGAGCGTATCGTCGGTGAGCATTTCCAGCAGCTCCCTTCCTGCGCCTCCGAAGCTCTTGAGCGGCGCGAGATCGGAATAGGTAAAGGGGAATTTGATCTTGCTGCCGGTGCGCTTCTGCTTGGTTACGGGATTGTAAAGCTTGACGTAACGGTCGGTTTCGTTAAGAGCGAGATCGGCGGTCACTGCGCCAGACCAGCATATGGACCAGTAGCAGTACGAGTTGTACAGCTCGAAATCGAGTGAAATTATCCTTCTGTATTTTTTCATTGCCTCTCAGTCGCCTATCAGTTTAGGCAGCAGTTCGTTTATAATCTTGGGATTGGCCTTTCCTTTTGTCGCTTTCATGACCTGTCCCACGAAAAACGCCGTGACTTTGGCGTTGCCGGCCTTGTAATCGGCGACCACTTTGGGATTTGCGGCTATGATTTCCTTTAAAACGGCTTCGATCGCGCCGCTGTCGTTATTCTGCTTAAGTCCAAGCTCTTCCACAGCCGCGGCGGGCGATTTGTCCGACAGCCATATATTTTCCAGCACCTCGCGCGTTGCCGCAAGCGACACCGTGCCGTTATCGACGAGCGAAAGTATCTCGTAAAGCTGTCGGGAGGAGATTCCCACCGTCACGTCCTCGCTGCCTTCGGTCTTGCCTTTTCTCAGCACTTCGCTCATGATGTAATTGGAAGCTTTTTTAGGCGCCGCGCCCAGTTCCACAGCGCCGTCGAAGAGATCGGCTATCTCGCGGTCGGAGGTAAGAATTCCGGCGTCGTACTCAGGCAGCCCGTATTGTCCGGTATATTTTGCCACGCGCTCGTTTTTGAGCATGGGAACGTCGGCGCGTATGCGTTCGACGTCGGCTGCGGTCATGATAACCGGCATAAGATCGGGCTCGGGAAAATATCTGTAATCGTGAGCGTTTTCCTTCGAGCGCATGGAGTATCCCTCGCCGGCGCCGTCGTCCCATCTGCGCGTCTCCTGAACGACTTTTCCGCCGCCGGAAAGAATCTTCTTCTGCCGAGCCGCTTCGAACTCGACCGAGCGCGCGACCGCGCGGAACGAATTGAGGTTTTTAGTTTCGGTTCTGGTGCCGAGACGTCCTTCGGGCGCTACGGACAGATTGACGTCGCAGCGCAGACTCCCCTCCTGCATTTTAACGTCGGACACTCCGGTATATTTGAGCCGGCTTTTCAGTTCCTCCAGAAACGCTACGACTTCCTCCGCCGAATGAAGGTCGGGTTCGGTAACGATTTCCATGAGCGGAACTCCGCAGCGGTTGTAATCCACTTTGGTTACACCGCCCTCGTGAACGAGTTTGCCGGCGTCCTCCTCGAGATGGATACGGTTAATGCGCACGGAACGCGTTTCACCGTTAAGCCGATAATCGACTCTGCCTGCGCCGCAGAGCGGAAGATCGTACTGGCTGGTCTGCCACGCCTTGGGCAGATCGGGATAAAAATAGTTTTTCCTGTCCCACTTCGAATATTCGTTTATTTTACAGCCGAGCGCAAGCCCCGCGCGAACGGTATATTCGACGGCCTTTTTATTGAGCACAGGAAGCACCCCGGGAAAACCGGAGCATATCGGGCAGCAGTGGGTATTCGGTTCGCCGCCGAACACGTTGGGACAGCTGCAGAATATCTTGGTGGCGGTTTTTAATTCGCAGTGTATTTCAAGTCCGATAGTGGTTATATAATCCATAAATAAGCCTCCGTTATAACCTCGCCATACCGACGGCAAGTCCCAGAAGCTCCCTGTCGCCGAACGCGCGTCCTATGAGCTGCATACCTATAGGCATACCCGCGCCGTCGCTGCCCGCAGGAATACTTATGCCCGGCAAACCGGCGATATTGACCGGCACGGTGTAAATATCCGACAGGTAAACTTCCGCAGGCGCGGTGCGCGCTCCGATCAGGGGCGCGGTCGAGGGCGCGGCCGGACACACCAGCGCGTCGCATGCCGCGAGAGCGTTGTCGTAATCCTGCTTTATAAGAGTGCGCACTTTGAGCGCTTTAAGGTAATACGCGTCGTAATAGCCGCTCGAAAGCACATAATTGCCTATCATTATGCGGCGCTTGACTTCCGCTCCGAAGCCTTCCGAGCGCGTCTTGTAATACAGATCCACATAGTCCGACACCGGCTTCGAGGTGCGGAACCCGTACTTTACTCCGTCGTAGCGCGCCAGATTAGTGGCGGCCTCGGCGGACGACAGAACGTAATACGCCGCCAAAGACGCCTTGAAGGACTCTATTTTAACCTTTACCAGCTTTGCGCCGGCCGCCTCAGCAGCCGCAAGCTTCTTTTCTATTGCAGCGCCCGTATCGGACTGCAGTCCCGCGCCGAAGAACTCCTCTGCAACGCCTATCTTCTTTCCGCGCAGACTGTCGTCGTAAGCGGTATAGTCGGGATAGTCTATGTCGGCGGAAGTGCTGTCGAGCGCATCGTGACCGGCAATGACGTTCATTACCGCCGCGGCGTCTTCGACCGTGCGCGTTATCGGTCCTATTTGGTCCAGCGACGAAGCGAACGCCACCAGTCCGTATCTTGAAACGGTCGAATAAGTGGGTTTGAACCCCACCACCCCGTTAAAAGCCGCCGGCTGACGGATGCTGCCGCCGGTATCGGAGCCGAGCGCGGCATATGCCTGAAACGCCGCGACCGCAGCCGCGCTGCCGCCCGAGCTGCCGCCCGGTACGCGCCGGCTGTCTACCGCGTTTTTAACGCCGCCGAAGTACGAGTTCTGCGAGGCACTGCCCATGGCGAACTCGTCCATATTGGCTTTGGCGATAATGACGGCGCCCGCGTCGTACAGCTTTTTCACGACCGTGGCGTCGTAAGGCGGAACGTAATTTTCAAGCATTCTGGAAGCGCAGGTTGTGCGTATTCCCGCCGTCGAAATATTGTCTTTTACGATTATGGGAACGCCGGCGAGCGAACCCTTGAGTTCGCCCCTGTCGAAAGCCGCTGCGCGCGCAAGAGCCTGTTCCGCCGTAACGGTGATAAGCGCGTTAAGTCCGGACGTTTCGTCTATGCGATTAAGGCAAGCCTTTACCGCGTCGGTTGAGCTGACTTCGCCGCGGTCGAGCTTTCTTTTAAGTTCCGTAAGTGAAAGTAATAGTATATCGTTCAAAATTCAAAACTCCTTCACCGTCATTCGAGCACTCGGGGCACGATATAAGATTCCCCGTCGGTCTCAGGCGCGTTGGCAAGCAGTCGATCCCTGTCAAAAGGTTCCGCCGCTTCGTCGGGGCGCAGTACGTTGACCGTATCGAGAATGTGCGCCGTAGGCGACAGCGCGGACGTATCCACGGAATCGAGCATTTCGAAATGCTCGAGCACGGTCTCAAGATGTTCGCGCATCTGTTCGGTCTCCGCGGCGTCGAATTCCAGCCGCGACAGTTCGGCTATATGAGCCACTTCATCTCCGGTTATCTTCATATCTACTCCTTAAAGCCTTACGGCAATACCGCGACTGCGCAGATATTGCTTAAGCTCGATTATATCCAGTTGCTTGTAATGAAACAGCGACGCGGCAAGCGCGGCGTCGGCTCCCGCGGCGAAAGCGTCGTAAAAATGCTCCATGCTGCCGGCTCCGCCCGAAGCGATAACCGGCACTCCCACGGCGCGGGAAACGGCGCGCGTCAGCCTGAGATCGTAACCGGCTTTGGTGCCGTCGGCGTCGATGGACGTAAGAAGTATCTCGCCGGCGCCGAGCTTTACCCCTTCAGCCGCCCATTCGACGGCGTCCAGTTCGGTGGGAATACGGCCGCCCGAGCGGTAGACGACGAAACGTCCGTCGCTGTACGCCGCGTCTATCGCCAGCACCACGCACTGCGCGCCGAATATGTCGCGCATTTCGGACAGCAGCTGCGGACGCAGAATAGCCGCGGAATTGACGCTTACCTTATCCGCACCGGCGCGCAGAATGGCTTTTGCGTCGTCAGCCGTGCGTATGCCGCCGCCCACAGTCAGCGGAATAAAAACGTTTTCCGCCACGCGCCTGACCATGTCGGCTACGGTCGCGGCGTTGTTAACCGTAGCGGTGATATCGAGAAAAACGATCTCGTCCGCGCCTGCCGCTTCGTAAGCCGCCGCACATTCGACGGGATCTCCGGCGTCGATAAGATTGACGAAGTTTACGCCCTTGACGACCCTGCCGTTTTTGACGTCAAGACAAGGGATAATACGTTTCGCGTTCACTTTGCGCCTCCCGTCCTGGCAATGAACCGCCCGAGCAGCTCCAGTCCGGCGCGGCCGCTCTTTTCGGGATGAAACTGCGTGGCGAAAACATTGTCCTTTTCAATCGCCGCGTCAAACGTCTCCCCGTAACAGGCTTTGGCCGCCGAGTATTCGGGAGCTGTGTGCGCGCCGAAAGAATGTACGAAGTAAAAATATTCGCCGTCCATGCCCGAAAGCATTCCGGACGCGTCGTCCAGACTGGTCCAGCCTATATGCGGAAGCTTTCTTTCTCCGCACTTCAGCTTGGTCACTGCGCCGGGTATAAGTCCCAGCCCGCGCGCGCCGGGGCTCTCCTCGCTTTCTTCGAGAAACAGCTGAAGCCCCAGGCATATGCCCATAACGGGTATGCCGCGCGCCGCCGCGTCCTTTATGGCCGAATCGAGACCGCGGCGCATAAGCGCCTCGGCCGCCGCGCCGAAATTACCCACGCCGGGCACTATAACGCCCGCCGCGTCCGCTATATCGGCAGGATCGGCCGAAAGTTTCGCCTCGCACGAAAGGTGCCGTAACGAGTTCAATACGGACATAATGTTGCCCGCGCCGTAGTCAACAACGTAAATCACATAAGTATTATAACTCACTTTGCCCGCTCAAGTCAAACAAAACTTAACGCGCCCGCGCGACTAATAGGTGCGCTGAGCTTAATTTTCAATACTTTACGCGCTAAAATTTGACTTTATACGATAAGTATGATATGATTTATACGTTATGTACCCCGAATTACTGCACATAGGCTCGTTCACGCTGTACTCCTACGCGTTTTTTGTCGTCATAGGTCTGCTGGCGGCGGCTTTTATGTTCCGTTTCCTCGCCGATAAACTGCGCGTCGGAGACAAAATATACAACTTCTATCTGCTGACGGGCGTAGGGTCGATCGCGGTCGGTTTCATGTCCGCAATGCTATTCCAATCGGTTTACTATCTCATAGAAACCGGAAAATGGACTTTCGGCGCAATGACTTTTATGGGCGGACTTATAGGAGGCGTCGTATGCTTTCTCGCAGTGACCGCCATTGCCGCTAAAAAAGAGTATAAAACGGGGTTCTGGCGTATCGCCAATATCATTACCCCCTCCATACCCGTCGCCCACGCCTTCGGAAGAATAGGCTGCTTCATGAACGGCTGCTGCTACGGCGTCGAAACCGACGGACCGCTGGGCGTGCTTTTCCCCGGCCACACGCATAAGGTTTTTCCTACACAGCTGTTCGAAGCGGCTTTCCTGTTCCTGCTGTGCGCGGCGCTGGTCGTTCTTATTCTGAAATACCGCCGGCTGAATATTATTCTCATAGTTTATCTGTTTGCTTATTCGGTATTCAGGTTCGTGCTGGAATTTTGGCGCGGAGACGACCGCGGCGAGTTTATAGGCGGACTCTCCCCGTCGCAGTGGCAATCGGTATTCATGTTCGTTATAGCGGTCGCCCTTACCGTATGCATATTCCGCTTCAGGCTGGTACCGTTCGCCGGAAAATGCTCGGTAAACTCCGAAAGCTACCGCCCCGTATCAACCGCCGCCGCACAGCCGACTGACAATTCCGGCAGCGTTTCAGCGCATGACAACCCGTCCGATTCCGGCAACTCATAACTATTCGCGCGGCTGCAACTCATTGGTATGCGCGCGGTTGAGGCAATTCATAACCGGCAAATACGGCCTGTAAACAAAAAGAGGAAAAGGAAACCATGGATTTTGATATTGAGCTTGTAGGAAAAATCGGTTCGATGGCGCTTATAGATACGCGTCATCACGAAATGGATTACAACAAATTTGCGCGATTGGGGCGGCAATTACACCCCGGTATTATATGGGTGACTTCAGGCGCAACCGAGATAGGACGTCTGGACTATATGCGTCGCAGCGGCAAGGAGCTTGACGGCAATCCCGACGAGGTCAAGACCGACTATGCGGCACAGGGGCAGGCCATACTGATGCAGACTTACCGCAATTTTATAGACGCGCGTTACAATGTCAGGCAGGTGCTGGTCGAGCATTACCATTTTAACGACGAAAGCAAGCGCGAACACATTAAAAATATGCTGCTGCGCGCCGCAAGCCAGAACGCGGTGCCTATTATAAATTATAACGACGCCGTGTCTTGGGAAGAAAACCGCAAGATGGAAATCCGCAAGCTGAAAGAAACCCGCGGTACGGCCGTGGAGCTTGTCGACAACGACGAAACCGCCGCGCAGATCGCTTGCTTGGTGCGCGCGAAAATACTGGTTATAATGACGGGACTGGAAGGAATCTACCGCGACGTGCGCGATAAATCGACGCTTATACGCGAAATATCCGGCAAAGACTCTTACGAGGTCATTAAGAATATAGATGAAATTAAAAAGCTGTGCAGCGGCGCAAGCCGCGCCGGAGCCAACGGCGCCGCAGCAAAACTGGAATACGTCAAGCCGTGCGTCGCTCAGGGCACAAAAGTAATAATCGGATCTGCGGACTACGACATCTGCGATCTGGTTGCCGGCACCGTCCCCTGCACAACCATTGCCGCCCGCTGACTTACTTTTCTTTCCGGCAGGAAAGAAAAGTAAGCAAAAGAAAGGCAAGTATTTATT
>CASFJH010000051.1 GCA_949294845.1 uncultured Bacillota bacterium
AAGTGGAAGAATTTCAATTTCGAGAAATATATGGAGACGGCGCTCGACGGCTCGACGGCGTTTACGCGCAAGTACTGAGCAGTCGGACGTAAGAGCGGAAGCGCCGCGCCGCATTAGAGCAGCGCGTAAGAGCGGAAGCGCCGCGCCGCATGAGAACAGCGCGTAAGAGCGGAAGCGCCGCGAAAAAAGCAATGATTTTGCGATCGGCGTAATTGATCTGACATAGTAAATAAACCGGAGGAAAGCAGAAACCGATGATAGAGCTTAAGGACGTAAACAAAATATACGGCAAGGGCGACGGGGCGGTTCATGCGCTTAAAGACGTCAACGTCGTGATCGAGGACGGCAAATTTACCGCTATTTTGGGCCGCAGCGGTTCGGGCAAGTCGACGCTTATGAATATTATAGGCGCGCTTGACAGCCCCACTTCCGGCACGGTGACCGCCAACGGCAAGGAGCTTACGCTGCTCAATCAGAACCAGCTTGCGGAATACCGCAACGCGACTACGGGATTCATATTCCAGTCGTTTTATCTGGAGCCCACTTTCACCGTTTTAGACAACGTCGCCATGCCTCTTACCATCAAGGGGGAAAGCAGAAAAGTGCGCGAGCGCAAGGCGTGCGAGATTCTGGAAAAGCTGGGACTTTCGGACAAGACATACAAGAAGGCCAACGAGCTTTCCGGCGGACAGAAACAGCGCGTATCGATTGCGCGCGCTCTCGTCCACGATCCAGAGATCGTGCTTGCCGACGAGCCGACGGGCAATCTCGACTCGGTAAACGGAGCCGAAGTAATGAAATTATTGCGCGAGATCTGCGCGATGGGCAAGAGCGTCGTGCTGGTAACGCACAACATGGAGGACGCCAAGAACGCGCAGAATATCATACGCATCACCGACGGCGTAGCCGTTATGGAGAATTCGGTCGGGGGAGCTGGCAAGTGAAATTTTTCGATTCTTTCAGGATCGCCGTTCATAACCTCTGGCAGAATAAATCGCGCACTCTGCTGACGATAATAATTGTGCTGGTCGTTTCGGCGCTGATTATGGCAATGTGTCTGCTCGGCACCAACTTCATATCGAACAACGACCGCATGCTTACCGATATGCTTAACGAGCAGGGCACTACATACGTTGTTTCGGGCAGTTACGATCCCGATTCGTCCATGCGCGAGTACCGCTATCCCGAATACCGGCAGATCAAAGAGCTGATGGACATCGCCCGCAAGTATCCCGACGCCGTCGATTATTCGGGGGTCAAAATGTGGAGCGTGAGCTATTCGGACGAATCGTATTCTTTAAGCATGCGCAGCGAGTCGCTCGAGCAGGCGGTAATGGGATTGTCCGACACGGTGGTTTTCACCGATTTCTCTTTTCCCATGCCGGCGACTATGTGCGCCGCAGTAAAGGAAGGCCGCACATGGAACGCGGACGATAACGGTTCTTACCGCATCTGGCTGTCCCAGGACGCGATGATGGGACTGGCGAAGCTCGGCTATAACCTGAAGCTTGGCGATCCTCTGCCCATATCATTCGAGTTGAGAAGGGGCGAGGACAAAAACGGCTCGGACACGGTATCGGTGACGAACAGCTACACGCTTACGGGGATATTTGAAAAGGCGCAGTCGAATAATTCCTGGCAGAGACTGCCGGACGTTTACATCAGCGCCGATTTTCTGAAGGAGTTTATCGGGGACAGGAAATTATACGTCGGCTCGGTGGATATGGGCTTTTACCGCGCAGAGGGAACGTATAATTACCGTACCACGGTAAACGCGTTCAAGAAGTTCGTCGACGAAGTCAACGCGCAGTTAGGACCGGCTTACAACGATGAAGGGGAAGAGACTGTGTATTTCAGTAACGAATTCTTGAAAGAGTCGCGCATGATGCGCATAATAGGGCTGGTAATACTCGGCATTATGGTAATACTGGCGTTTCTCATACTGCTGCTTTCAATAGGCTCGGTCGCAAACACCATTATAATTTCGGTCGATAAAAACCGTAAGTTTATAGGTCTTATGAAGGCGATGGGGCTGAAAAACAAGGGAGTGAACTCAATAGTTTACAAAGAAGCGCTTATCACTATCCTGATCGGGGTAGTGCTGGCAACGTGCCTCGTGCTTTGTCTCGGCGGACCTATGACGTCGCTGCTCGACATGATTCTCGGCGGTATGTACTATTCGTCCGAATTTACGGTGCGGTTTACCGTTTCGCCGTATGTGCCCATATGCACCGTACTTGCCTTTCTCGGTATGGCGATACTATTCAGCCGCGGATCGCTTAACAAAATGGGTAAGGCGGACGTCATTACGATCATAAGCGAGGTGGCGTGACATGAAACTGAAAGATTACAGGCGGCTGGGAAAAATAAGTATAAAATCGAGAAAGAAGTCGACGCGCCATACGGTAACCGGTATCTGCTTCGGCCTTATTATGCTGATTCCGATAGTTTATTTCACGCTCGGATTTTATCTCGGACTGACCGGCAAGCTTGACGAAACGGCGACTTCATCGGTCTTTATGATTTCTTCGCGCAACGCATGGGACAGCGGAGCTTCCATCGTCGATAACAGCGAATATGGCGGGCAGATGGCGTTGATGAACTTCAGCACCGCCGAAGAACTTTTCAGCGATGAAAAAGCCGAGCAGCGTTCCGCCGCCGAATATTACTACATAACGGGACAGAGTCAGACCGGTTCAAACGAAACGCTGACGGTCGTTATCGACGGCGAACCTTACTACTATAAGGGCGGTCAGAACTATTACGGAGGATCCGACGGCGGGCTTAAAATAGTAAACACAGCATTAAGCGACGCCGTATTTCTTGACGCCGAAATTTCCGATCTTGCAAAGCAGGGCAGGCAGCCGCTTTTGTACGGCGAAGGCTTTTCCGGCGGCGGCAAGGGACAGGTGCTTGTGAGCTATAAGTTTCTGACCGCATACGGCGTCGCCGACACGGAGTCGGTTATTGGCAAGCCGCTTTCGCTTACCGTTTCTTCGAGCAAGATGATTTACGGGAGCTGCAATATATATATACAGGAAAACGGCGAGACACCCGACGAAGAAATGAACAGACAATTCGTAAGCTTCGGCTTTCTGAAAGACTTTACCGTGGCGGGAATCATATCCGACGATTATTACGAGCTGGCGTCAGCCAAGAGCGAGGCGGATATCGTCGTTACTTCCGATTCGGTTTACGCGCCGGGATACGGCGAGGGAGAGTACAGCGCTTTTGTTCCCGAAATCAATTTCACCGAACAGACCGACGAACAGGCCGCGAGCCTGTATTACAATTATCCTTCCGGGGTTGCGGCCATGTGCGAAGCTGCGGCTGCCGACGGCAGAATGGCGCTCGCTTACGGCGCTTTAACGCCCAAGCTGTTAAACGGCTTTGACAACAGCTACATCAATTACGGCACGATTAAAGAGGCCAACCCGCTTCTTATAGCGCCGCTGAATACCAGGATAGACTGCGGCAACTACGTTGAGGCTCAGAAATTCGGGCAGAAAATCGACGCCGTTTATCGCGTTATCTCGCCGTCGACGGCCGATTCTCCTGTCGGAGCGGTATACGTTTATGCCAATTCGGTATACGATAATTTCTTTATGCTCGCGACCGTTGGAAAATACATTATGTTCGTGCTGTATACTTTCGGCGGCATCATATTTTTCGCAACGATGCTCAATCTGTACAACTCGGTCAATTACTCGGTGCAGGCAAGAAGAAATTATATGGGCGTAATGCGCGCGATAGGCGCAAAGCAGAGCATGATTCCGCGGCTGTACTTTTTTGAAATAATCCTCATATTCTTACGCGCTCTGCCGTGGGTGCTGATCTTTTCGGGCGGATTGTCGTATCTGATAAAGTTCGCCGTAGACTCTATCTTCAGATATGCCGGGGATCTGTTCGGTTCGGCTATTACTATGGAGTTTTCGTGGTATTTCGTCACGTTGGCCGGCGTAGTGGCGGCGGTGTTCGTTATTGCGCTGCTTTTCTCGCGCATTGCCTGCAAGAACGTGGCCGGTAAACCTATACTTGAAGTTCTGTCGGATGACAAAGGGTAAAGCTATGAGAAAGAGACTATTGTTAATTCTTGCGTGTCTGGCCGTGGCGTTTACAGCCTCCGCCTGCGCCGCAGTCGACGATAAGTCGCCTGCCACCGTCGTCATCAACGTAAATACGCCGGCAGCTGCTTCCGATGTTACGGTTACTTCCTCGGCCGGAACCGTTTCGGCTGACGGATATACCTTTACCGTTTCGCTGCCCGACAGACGGGGCGACGTCATCACCGTTTCTTCTTACGGCTTCGAGACGGTAACGCTACGCGTGGACGCAAAGGACTTCGACAAAAGCGGCAGTAAGACTTTCGACGTCGATCTGAGCGTAAAGTCGGGAGCGCTGCTTCAGCTTACCGTAAGCGGCGGCGTCGCCGCCACGGTTACCGCGGGCGATTATTCCGCGGTTAAGCAGGGCAGTAAATATACGATTTCGGTGCCCGACCGCAACGCGCTCGACGTTGAAGTGACCGTCTCCGCGGAAGGCTACGAAACTTATACAGAGCGCGTCGATACGCAGGATCTGTTGAGCGGTTACTGGTTCCGTGAGGTCAGGCTGGTAAAACTGGGATATAAGCTGATCAGGACAAGCGGCTACAACAATACGGCGTTCACACGCGATTTTAAAATCGTGCGGGGCAGCTACGACTCCTCATACAGATATGTCAATTTTGAAATAGATTCCGACGACGTTCTGATGCTGGAGAAACAGGACGGCAAGGGGTTGACGCTCGTGCGCGGAGCGGATATCGAAGCTTACGGAAGCGTTTTCGAATACGCGGCTTTTAGCGACAGCGGCGAATATATCCTTAATATAAGTAATTACGGATTGGATTACAGCTTCTTCTTCGCCGATTACGGCGACGGGCAATTGATCGATACGAGCTGCCATATCGAGGACGGCGGATATGCGAT
>CASFJH010000052.1 GCA_949294845.1 uncultured Bacillota bacterium
ACGGCCTTTTAAAGCAATGGTTACAGCCTTAAGGCAAGCGGTTATGCGGACAGACTTGCCGACGCGGAGACGGCCGCGCAATATTTTAAAGAAACCGAAAGTCTGGCGGACATGTACGCGCGCGCCGCGTGGGTGCAGACACGACCGCAACTTCGGCGTTAAGTTTGCCGGACGCGGACATGTACACGCGCGCCGCGCGGGTGCAGACAGAGTAAAGCGGAGCACGTCCTGCCCGCCTGCATTAAAAGAGCCCGTCCTCATGCAGCCTGTATCGGCATGAGGACGGGCATTTTTTATAACAGATGTTAAGCAAAGGCGCTCTGTATGCTGCGAGCGCTGAAACGCTGACGCTTTACCGCGCGCCTTTTACCGACTGACAAACGCGCTGGCCGTCGACGTGACGCTTCTCGAGACGGCAGAGGGCAAGCGGCCGGCCGTCTGGTTCGGCGCGGGAATTGACTGCAACGCGATCAACGATATGGAGTCGCGCGTTATGCAGCTTACCGAGGGGCAGAAGAGGACGCTTTATATCCCTATAGGACTGCTTTCAAGCTCCAATTCTAACTATACCAATTCTCAGACCGAAGGCACGTTCGGCTGGGTTAAGCTCAATGCCGACGGAACCAGGTTGCAGGTATCAGATTTCCGCATACTTGATTTTGCCGGGTAAACGGCGTTAAGAAAACATAAGATCAGCGAGGCCGCTCCCGTATAGGGGGCGGCCTTGTCTTATACCGGCGGTATCGGTGTAAAGCGCTGTCGGACGCGATATTTTTGCTGCGATTGACTTTTTTGTTATTATGTTGTATAATTTATAAATTACCAAGACGCAAAGAAGGTGTTACGGATGAACGGGAATAAGGTGGATCTGCTGTCGCTGTCTCCATACATTAGATTTGTGCAACAGTTCAATGCGAACGATACAAATTATTATGTGCCATGGCGCATAATATACGATCATGAAATGATATTCTGCACAGAAGGCGAATGTATAGTCGAGACCGAATCGGAAACTTATAAGATTTCGGCCGGACAGGTGCATATAATGAAGCCGTTCGTAAGGCATAAGAGGCATATCGGCAAGGGGCAGATATTCAATTATTACGACGTCCATTTCGACTTTTTTTACGACAGGGAAAACGCCGATTTTTCAGCGCACGAAGTATATGAGCTGCCCTGTCTTTCCATGGTTGAACAGGCCATAGTAGATATGAATCTCATTAAACGGAAATCTTACGAGCTGGACGAATTGCCGCCTTATTCGGCGCTCAAAATGACTCATTACAGCTACATGGTCGAACAAATGTCCGAACTGCTTAAGATTTACGAATCCGAAACGCCCAGCAAACAGGTGCGATTAAGAGCGGTCATGCTCAACCTGATCGCGGAGATTGTGGATGAGGTTTACGGCGATCAGACAGGCGCGGACGCCAACAGCGATATTGTGCAGAATTATATCGAGTACATTACCGATAATTATCAGCATGATATCAACTTGCCTAAAATTCTCAAGGAGCAGGGCATTTCGCCCAGTCATTTCAGGAGAATATTCAAGTCTATTATAAGAAAAGCGCCGCACGAATATCTTATCGACTACCGCATCGAGCAATCGAAAAAACTGCTTATGACAAAGCGTTACACCGTATCCGAGGTGTCCTATATGGTGGGATACGACGACCTGCATTATTTTTCAAGACTGTTCAAAAACAAGGAGGGAGTTTCGCCCAAAACCTTTATAGAAATGAATAGCTGACCGGCTGATTTCGCATAATAGGTTTACCCATGCGTTTACCGAGCTTGTGATATAATCGGTAAAAAAGAGGTAAACCGATTATGTCGTCAGAAGAACTTGATTTTTACGGTAGGCGCGAAAGGATAAAGACCAAGCTGCTTTCGGGGCGGAGAGTGTCGACCAGGGAGCTGTGCGAGGAATTCAATGTCACAAAGCAGACGATACTTAAAGACATCAACAGGCTGACTCCCACGTTTCCGGTGACGGCGTTCAAAGGTCCGGGCGGCGGATACGAGTACGCCGGAGAGCCTAAGCTGACTATCAGCGTGGAGCTGTTCAAGGAGCTGTGCGACGCGAAGCGGGACGGATACGCGTTTTCCGACGAAGCGGCGGCCGAGCTTAAAAAGCTGAGCGACGTGCTGGA
>CASFJH010000053.1 GCA_949294845.1 uncultured Bacillota bacterium
GGCGCGGATCCGCCGCTCGGTAAAGCGATGCGCGTCGAGACAAAATTCCACTATGCGCCTTTTCTCTCCCGACAGTTTACCCATACTGACCGGAAGCCCTATACTCGGCGAATATCCGTCGACTTTTGCCGAAAGATTGAGCTGCACGATATCTCCCTTGCCTATCACGCGGTATTGCGAACGGCTTATCGTGTGTCTCGTGGACGTCTCCGAAAATACATACATAGGCAGGCCTTCGTATTCGGCGCCGTTTTCGTATATCGCTTTCTGCGCCACTCCGACCATTGCAAGTTCCGTAGCGCCAGGCTTGAGGGCGCGTATTACTTCGTCCGTCGCTATCTCTATAATACGAAAGCCCTCGCGTATACATCTGAGCTCGTTTTCGCTTTTTATCGAACGCAGGCTGACCATGATATCCGGCACGGACACGAGCTCCGCCTCGGGAAAAGCGTTCATTATTCCCTCGTAAATGGGCAAGGTGCAGTCCATGTAACTGCCCAGTCCTATCCTGAGCCGCTCGTCCTTGATCCCCAGTCCGCGGAAAACGTCTCTGAATGTATCCGCTTGAAGTTCGGGATAAGAAGGATCCGCCGATTCGCGGAATTCCTTCAGAACGTATATCTTTTCTATCCACGCTGTCGGGCGAACTGCAAAAGCTCCTTGCGGAAATAATCCGTGAGAGCGTGACCGTTTTCGCGCCGCCTTACAACATTCCCAATACGGCGGAAATGAAACTGCGCGAAAACTATCCTTACGGCGCTTTTCAGATGATCAAAAACCTGCTCGAAGAGTTTCTTATCCGGCTGATCCGCAGCAGCGACAAACAAACCGACGCATTGCTGCAGCGGCCCAAATCGGACGACAAGAATTTTATAGAAGTAATAAAGCAGTATATTGAAGAAAACCTTTCTTCTCATATTACGGTTAGCGAGCTGTGTCTGCTTTTTAACACGAACAGGACGACTCTTCATAACTCATTCAGGCTGGCTACCGGAGAAACGCCGGTAACTTATATAAACCGCAGGAAAATCAGACTGGCTAAACAGCTTATACGCGAACAGAATATGAACTTTACTCAGATATCCGAAGAATTGGGATTTTCGAGCGTGCATTACTTTACGCGCATATTTATTCAGTACGAAAAGCTCACGCCGTCCCAATACGCACAGATGATAAAATCGCGGCTTAACGGGATATAGACGAATAAAGCCGAGCTAAATTGAACGATAAAATTGCCGCTAAATGTTGCTTTTATGCAAAAAATAGTTTATAATGGGAAAAAGGCGGTGAATCATGGAAACGCTCGAACAGAGAATTGCCCGGAAAATCAAAAAAAAGCAGACTCTCATACGCGTTGCGCGCGGCTTGGAAAAGGCCGATCTGGTCGTCAGAAACGCACGATACCTCAACGTTTTTTCATCGACGTGGGAGGCGGGCGATATCGCCGTATCGGGCGGACTGATTGCCGGTATAGGCGGACGTTACGAAGGCGAGCGCGTGACCGACGCGAAGGGACGGTACGTCATACCCGGACTTATTGACGCGCATATTCATCTGGAAAGCGCTATAGTCGCGCCGCCGGAATTTGCCCGTATAGCGCTCTCTCACGGCACTACGACCGTCGTTACCGATCCGCACGAGATAGCTAACGTTATGGGCGCGGACGGAATACGCTATATGCTGCAATCGACAGAAAATATCGGCGTCGACGTTATGGTAATGCTCCCCTCCTGCGTGCCTGCGACTCCGCTTGACGAAAACGCCGCCGCGCTGACTTATAAGGACATAGACGAGTTTTACTCGCATCCGCGCGTGCTGGGCCTTGCCGAAATGATGAATTATGTGGGCGTCATAAACGGCGAAGAGGCCGTTGTGGACAAGATACTGGCCGCCCAGAGCCATCACAAAAAAATTGACGGACACGCTCCGGCGCTCTCCGGACGCGATCTCGACGCGTACATCGCCGCGGGCGTCTATTCAGACCATGAATGCGATTCGCTGGAGAACGCTCTGGAAAAGCTAAAAAAGGGCCAGTTCATTATGATCCGCGAAGGTACGGCGGCAAAGAATCTGAAAGCGCTTATTCCGCTTGTTTCGCCCGAGCTGTATTCGCGCTGTATGTTTGCGACCGACGACAAACACCCCGGCGACCTGCTGGACAAGGGGCATATCGATTATATCGTCCGCGAGTGTCTCAAAGCCGGCTGCGATCCCATAATAACGCTTAAAACTGCCACTCACAACGCGGCGAGATATTTTCTTATGAACAACAAGGGTGCAATCGCCGGCGGATACGTCGCCGACCTTGTCATACTGGACGATCTTCCCTCTTTCGTCATTTCCGAAGTTATCAAGCGCGGGCAGACGGTATATAAAAAAGGCGGCAAAGTTAAAAAGTGCGAGCCGCTTATAGACGAAAAGCTTAAAAACGCGGCGCTCGGATCCATGCATTGCGACAGAGTGAAAGCCGGCGATTTCGCCTGCGGCAGAAAAACGGTCATAGGCCTTATTCCCGGCGAAATTGTTACCGTCGACTGCGGCGAAGCGCCAAACGCTATGCCCGAAAAGGACATACTGAAAGCGGCCGTCATAGAGCGGCACCGTAACACCGGACATATCGGTATCGGTTATCTCAAGGGCTACGGGCTTAAAAAGGGCGCCGTGGCTACCTCCGTCGCTCACGACTCGCATAATATAATAGCCGTGGGCAGCGACGACGGTCTGATAGCCGAAGCAGTTAACGCGGTAATCGACGCCGGCGGCGGTATATTCGTGACCGACGGCGCAACAACAGTCGGACTGCGCCTTAAAATAGCCGGCGTCATGAGCGAGGACGATACCGAAACGGTAAACCGTGATCTGGAACGCGCAAAGGACTTTGCCTATTCGCTCGGCGTAAACAGAAATATCGATCCTTTCATGACTCTCTCCTTCCTGAGCCTGCCCGTCATTCCCAAGCTGAAGCTCACGACAAAAGGAGTGTTCGACGTAGAA
>CASFJH010000054.1 GCA_949294845.1 uncultured Bacillota bacterium
ATTTTACAATCGGGATTAAAGTCAGTTGACAAACTTACTCATGTTGTGGAAATAGGCGTAATTGCGCTGCTCTTCCTGATATTCCTTAGGCGTCTGGCCGAAAGTCTCTTTAAATACCGTGCACAGATGCGAGGGGGAGGAAAAGCCTGTTATGCGCGCGATCTTGTTAACGCTGTAGTCGGAATTTAGCAGATATTCCTTAACGTTTGCGATTTTGATGTTCATCAGATATTTTTTCGCGCTGACATTAGCTTTTTCGGCGAACATCTGCCTGAAATAATCATAGCTGTATCCGAGGTTGTACGCCATCTGCTGTATACTCATGTTTTTGTTGGCGTTCATTTTTATATAAGTGAGAACGTCGTCGAAGCTCGTTTTTTCCTTTTTGTCGTTTACCGGGTAGCGCAGCAGATAGAGCACTATCTTTTCCACCAGCAGGTTGAGCATCGACTTGTAGTACGGCTTTTTCTGTTCGCGTTCCTCGCCGATCTCGTCCATGAGCTGGCGCACGGGCGTGGTATCGTTGTAATACATACCTTCGGCTATCGACTCGTAAGACGTGGTAAAGCCGATAAACATAACGCTGGTATTTTTATCCGCGCTTTCGTTGTGGATCTGATTGGGTTTAATGAGCGCGAAGGTATCCTTTTTGAAATCGTAGCGCTTTTTACCTATTTCGGACGAACCGTTGCCGTCCATATAGTACACCAGCTCGTAACACGGGTGAGTATGGTTCTGTATGTGGTAATCGTGCTTGTAGTTTGTCTGTACGAAAAATTTAAGTTCGCTGTTCATATCCGCCCCCTATGCCAGATAATATAACATAATTTGGAGGTTACGTCAATAGTTACAATAAAATTTTTTTATATTAAAATTACGTTTTTCGGGTGTTAATTGCAAAAAACGCACCCTATTATTTTAAAAATCAGGGGTAACGTCATCGGAACTATTTCAGAAAGTATGCAATTTATATCATAATCCGAATAGTTTTATGCAGCGCTATTGACAGACCGCGCTCATTCTGTTAGAATAAATTATACAAAAACGCAGCAGTAACTATACGCATCGGGAGGTATAAATGAAGAAAAGCCACGGAAAGCCGCGCTTTTTTGCGGGGTTGATAGCCGTACTGGTCGGACTTGTTCTGTTTGCCGTCTGTCCGCAGACGGAAACAGTCGCCGAAGCGGCGTCCGGACCGGCTGCCGCGCCCTTGTCGCTCGGGCCGCTTATAAGAGTGGGCGGCACTTACGACTCGGCGTACACGTCGGCTTTCGACGGTATAAACATCCGCCGTACCAAGCAGGCTACCAAAGTGAGCTGGGGATGGCTGGACGTGCGGCTAGAGTTCGATGTGAACGCGCTCGCGGACGTTAAAAACGTTTGGGTGCGGTTTTCTCATCCGTCGACGATCACAAGCTCGCTGAAAGACGTTATATTTTATATGATCGACGCAAATAACGTGGTTTACGGCTGGAGCAATACCATAAGCGAGACGCAGAACCCCGCTACCGGCGTTGTTACCGCCGCGCCTATAGGCGAGACCAACCATCCGTCCGACGTCGGCGAGCTTGTCGACGTAAATATGAACTGGCAGTATACTCAGGTTACCGCGGACGCCGAGCGCTGGTATATTTATCCCAGAGAGAAAGCGTCGCAGCGTAAGGACGCGACCGCTTATAAGACGGATACCGCCGCGTTTGACTGGGCTGCCGTAAAGTATGCGCTTATAAGGGTGCCTATGGACTCCGTCTATTTCGATCTCAACATCGGCGAGATATACGGCGAGAAAAGCGACGGCACGTTTGTCAGAGTATTCGATCCCGTTTCGGTAACGGTGGGAACGTCGGCTTCCGACAGCGTTTATCTGTCGGTCAGGGACGGAGTAGCGGCAAGCGGCTACACTTTGCAGAATGCCATCGGCGATTACCGCGTGGCTAAAATACGCAACGGCGAAATATACGTTCCCGATTCGGTCAACGTCGAGTGGTACGGATTGCCCATGACGGGACTGCCTACCGACGTATCCGGCTATAACGGTGTAAGCTATTACGCCGATCTTACGGATTGCGGAGACATATACATAAACAAATATCTCGTCGACACTTCCAATCCGGGCGGCGAGCAGGAATACTGGTGGAGCAACTACGGCCGCGCGATGTACTACCCCGACGGCGGTTCGGCGTATGTGGGCGATATAAATACCATTCCCGGCGGATTCAAGGGCACGATAGTGGTTCCTTTCTGCGGATTCGTACCCAACTCCGGCACGGAGACCAAGGATAACGTTTTCGACCTCGAGCACACTACCGGAACCTTCGGCTTTACGGTAAAAACGACAGTAGGCAAGGGCAGTTTCGTGATAAAGGATGTCAAATTCGTTTCCGACGCAAAAGTCAGGTTTTCGGTAAGACGTTACGTTCAGCGCGAGGACGGATCATACGGCGAGCCGGCTTACCATTCGGTAGACGCGATCGCGGGATCGTCGTACACGCCCGAAACTACGGTAAACGAGTTCGTGCTCGACGAGGATAATCCCAACAACTGCCTCGAAGGCGCGGCGGCGTTCGAAGGAGGAAGAACCAACCGCATCAAGGAGGGGCTTTACGGCTCGGGCAACGTGATATGGAGCTATCTGCCCAAGGTTTATTATCAGTATACCGAGGCCGCGGTAATAAGCAAAGTGTTCGGGCTTGACGGGATAAAGGACGTTTATCCTATGGGTACGAGCGTTAAGGACATTCTCGCTCAGTTCCCTTCGGACGGCATAACGGTAGGCAACAGCAGACTGGGACTCATTCAGCTCGAGGGACGCTGGACTGCCGAGGAGCAGGCAGGCAGCTGGCTGCAGATTACTTTTGTGCCGGACGCAATGCCCGAAGGACTCGTCGACACGAACAATCTCCTAACTATGCGCGTCAGAATAACCGATACGCCCAAAGCGCCCGTTGCGCTTACAGTGACGCCGCCCATGAAGGTCGTTTACGAGACGGGCGGAGCGGCCGAGCTTGCCGGACTTAGCGTGACTTTACGTTACGACGATCTTACGACCGAACAGCTCAAAGCCGGTCAGTACACCGTCAGCGGATTCGACACATCCGTCGCCGGGGAAAAGAAGGTAACGGTGACTTACGGCGATCTGTCGGCCGAGTTCACGATCACCGTGCTGCAGGGCAAAACCGATGAAAACGCCGGTACGGCTTCAACGACGGAAAAAGGGTGCGGCGGATCGGCTGCGGCATCGGGCGGCGGACTGCTGCTTGCCGCCGCCGTAGCGCTGTTTGCTAAAAGGAGGGCAAAATGAGAATTTTCAAAAAACTCGCTCTGGCGGTTGTGGCGCTTTGCGTATGCTCGCTTGCCTTCGCGCCGGTCTATGCTTCGTCCGCCGAACAGTCGGTTACGTCCGCCGCGTCGCAGGGCTCGCGTTCGTTCGGGTTCGGAGAAGAGATGCGCGGCAAAGCGTTCGTCTTTTACGGCGACTCGATTACGGCGCGCCTCGGCCTGTACTTTACCGATAAGGACTATATACAGCTGCTTCAGGAAGAATTCGGATTCTATGCGTATAACGGCGCCGTTTCAGGCGCGACTTACACGGTACATTCCAGCACGAGCAACCACGTTTTCTCCCAGCTGAGCAAATCGCAGATACTGTGCCGTGACGCCGATTACGTCTCGGTGTTTCTTGGAACGAATGATTTCGGCTCGAGCCGCGCGCTCGGATCGATGTCCGATCCGGCAGGAACGGACACCGTTTACGCCGCGATAAAGCAGACGCTGAACGACATTATAGAGCTTAATCCCGACGCGAAAATAATGCTGCTTACACCGCTGTGGCGCGGCGACGCCGGCTATGCGGGCTTTGACAGCAAAAACCCTGCCGGATATACGCTTGCCGACGTGCGCGACGCGGTTACCGAAGTTGGAAACGCGTTCGGGTGTAAAGTGGTCGACCTGACAGACGTTATCACGGCGGACAACGCCGGTACGCATCTTAACGGAGACAGACTACACGTCAAGCCGGCCGGATACAGAGCAATAGCAGATAAAATAAAGAATTCTTAAAGGGGAGGAAAATTATGAGAAAAAGAGTAGTTTTTGCCGCGCTGCTGGCAGCGGTGCTGGGACTTTCGGTTTCGGCAGCGACGACATTCAACGCTTTTGCGGCCGAGCCTGCCGCACAGGCGGAGGAATTCGTGTTTCAATCGGATAACGAGTATTCGCGAGGATTCATGAAACTCAAATGGCATAATCGCAGCAGCACCGGCCCCGATCACAGCCCCAACATTATCAAGATCAAAATGACTCAGACCGATCTTTCGGAGTTTACCAGCTTCTGGCTGGAGGCTCAGGCGTTCTGCGGCAACTATATGAACACGACCGGAGTAACGCAGGCGGGAGTATTCTTTACAGGCGCCGACGGCACTATAGGACGTTGGATGCACTCAAACTGGTCGGGCAGCGACAGGCGCATTACATACCATAAGACTCTTGGCGGCGAAAAGGTCGGCGATATCGAGGGAACGCAT
>CASFJH010000055.1 GCA_949294845.1 uncultured Bacillota bacterium
TACGGCAATATAGCTTTCGGAGATATAAACATAATGTCGAATGCCGACGCTAATGCCGATCCGCAGATCTTCGTTCTGCGCGCGATGGACACGTCGGCCGCCGCGACCGCCCTTAACGACACGGTTTACTCAGACTTCGAGTATATAGCGCCGTGGACTGTCGCCTGAAACATGGGGGAAATAGCATGAAAAAACTTAAACTTGCCGCGGTTGCGCTGTGTCTGCTGCTTGCCGCCGCGTCGTTCTCGTACACGCCGTTAAAGCCGACCGCGCTGGGCGGACTGTACGAGGCGCAGTTCGGCGTCAATCTGGCTTACGGCGGTCCTGCAGATAAGATTTACTCCAACAGAGTTGCGGCAAGCGGATCTTCGGAGGGAAAACCGGCGCACGCGGCAGACGGCGACACGTCTACCGCGTGGGTATCCGACTCGCGCGACGACGCATGGATTTATCTGGATCTCGGCTCGGTCGAAAGGTTCAAGCGGATAATCGTCAGATGGGGCGGCAATTACGCCGAGGAGTACGTTCTGCAGGCCTCGGGCGACGCCGCGGCATGGAACGATCTTTGTACGGTTGAAAATTATTCGGAAATTAACGCGGTGCAGACGGTGGATTTCGATTCGTATATCGAGGCGAGGTTCGTCAGACTTTTGTGCGTCGCAAGAGCGGACTCGTCGTCCGGCATAGCGCTTTCCGAGATAGAGGTTTATGGACCGAGGGCGATATCGGCTTCGGAGGACGCGTCCGTTATCATGGCGTCGCGTTCGCAGGACGTAGAAAATATGCTGGATACGGACGCGGCTTCGATGTGGCGTTCGGTTGCGGACGACGGTCAGTACGTTATTTTCGATCTCGGAAGCGCGAGAACTTTCGATAACATAAAAATACGCTGGGGCGCCTGCTTTGCCCGACGTTTTGAAATTTACGTTTCGGATCGGGCGGACAACCGCGGAGGCTCGTCCTGGAGGCTGGTTTACAAGACGGACGCGTCGCTCGGAGAAACTGACGACGCGCGCTTTGAAAGGACTGAAGCGCGGTATATACTGCTCGAGCTTGTACAGCGCGAAACCAACGAACGCTATAAGGGCAATACGAGCGGGCAGGGCGGCGGCTACGGCAGCTGGCCCAAGCTTATGCCGTGGGAGCAGAGCTTTGAGATATGCTCCTTCGACGTGTTCGATCTGTCGTCGCTTGCCTCAGTTATGGCCGGACACGCGACAGAGTTCGCAGTGAACGCGCCGGCATGGTCGCACATGAGCAATATCTCGCTCAATCCCGGCGGACTGGTACTCGCCCCGATAGGGTATCCGCAGGAATTCAAGGCTCTGACCGACGACGATATAATCAACCGGCGCGGCAACGGATACGAGTCTTACGCGACCTACAATCCCGCCGTAATCGTCGACGATAACGGAAGATTTCATATGATATACCGCAGCGAGGTGCCGTCCAACTTTGACGATTACAACGGCGGCAAGCAGTCGCACGGGCATATGTCTACGCTCAGCTACGCTTACAGCGACGACGGGGTGAATTTCATACGGGGCGACGACAATCCCGTTAAAACGCCCACCGTCAGCGCCGAAAAGTGGGGCGGCACGGAGGATCCGCGTATCTTCCGCGTGAGAGATCCGCTTACCGGCGAATCGACGTATTACATAACCTACACCATGTATAACGACGCTACCGTGTGCGAGGGCATGATCAAGACGAAGGACTTCAAGACGTTCACCGAGGTGGGCAACTTCGCGCCCAACATTAACGGCCGCAGCTTCAAGAGCGGCACATACGTCGTCGATCCCGAGGGTAACGCGGTGCTGATAGACGATCCGCGCCCCGGCAAAACCGGCAAGGTCTACTTCTGCATAATGAAAGACGGCGGAGTTTACGGTATAGGTTTTACCGACAACGTAGAGAGAATAGACGCTCAGGATATCATAGTTGTCGACGACGCGGGGTTCGGCGCCAATTCGGTCGCTTCGGTGACTTACGGCAACGAGAGCTGCGTTGCGGTTACCAACATCTACGGCCCCGACGACCAGAACATCGTGCTCATGTACGGCGGCACCAACCTCAGCAACGCAGACTTAAAGAATCAGCAGCCCAATTCGACCAACTGGTTTTATGCGCTCGGGCTTGCCCGAATCACAAAGTCAAATCCTTTCGAGCTGTCGCGCGTGGACAAAGATCTTGTCGAGCCGTTCATGTATCCTACGGACACAAACAAGATAGACAGCGGCCTTTTCGTAAAGTGTATGTTTGCCGACACTATCGTAAGGCACGACGATAAATGGTATTTTTATTACGGCGCCGGCGATATGTACGTCGGACTGGCTACGGCAAACGCCTCTTTCAGCGCCGCGGCGTCCGAATACTCGGCGGAGAACGGCGTTATTACTGCTTCCACTCTCGCGCTTAACAAGAAGTACGGCTCCGACCTCTCGGCCGCGGATGTAAAGTATGTCATGGATTTCTACGACATCAACGGCGAACTGATCGATTCTGTGTCGCAGGACTACTCGGTAATTCATTTTTCCCAAACGCCCGAAGGCGATTATTACCGCGGCCAGAGCGTTTCGGTATCGCGCCGCACGGACGATCTGCCCTCGCAGTACTATGCCGTCAGCTACCTGACGGACGGCGACGGCAACGTTCTTAACAACGTTTCGGCATACGCCGTCGTAAGAGGGGAGGTGACCTACGCATGAGGAAGAAATTAACGGTCTTGTTTATATGCGCCGCGCTGTTCTTCATTGCGGCGGCTTGCGCCGGCAAACAGGATGCCCCAGAAAAGCTGCCCGCGCCTTCCGGCCTCTCGTGCGAGAACGGAGTCGTCACTTTCGACGCGGTTGAAGGCGCTCAGGGCTATGTGCTTGAAATAAACGGACGGCAGATTTCCGTGTCGGGACTGTCGTACAGCCTGGACTCGTATCAAGGTCAGGTCGAAATAAGGGTGAAAGCGGCGGGCGACGGCACGGTTTACGCCGATTCGGAGTTCAGCGCGGTAA
The DNA here is from genome assembly GCA_949294845.1 of uncultured Bacillota bacterium. GTDB lineage: Bacteria > Bacillota > Clostridia > Christensenellales > Pumilibacteraceae > HGM11386. Next base: position 3,009 of record CASFJH010000055.1, read on the forward strand.
TTACGGTTACTTTAAGCGGCGCGCTCGAAACGCCGTCGGGCGTCTCGGTGTCGGGCAACGTTATAAGCTGGAGCGCGGTTGACGGCGCTGTCGGATACACGTTGCTTATTAACGGCAAAGAGTATTCGGCCGCAGACAATTCGTTTACGACAGACATCACGGGAGAAGTCAGAATCTCCGTAAAGGCGTTGGGCGACGGGATTCTGCACTTCGACTCGGAATATTCCGACGTGTTTTACGGCAATGTGCCGTATCAGCTTGAGGCTCCGGCGAGGTTCAGGTACAGCGCGATAGAGAATACGCTCAAATGGGAACCGTCCGAGGGCGCAACGGGCTATACAGTCACTGTCGGAACAGAAACGTTAAGCCTCGCGCGTAACGCCGACAGTCTGTCCGCCGCGCGGTTCGGCGACAGCTTTTCGGCGACGATCGTCGCTACGGGCGATCCCGATATCTGCTACGATTCGCAGGCGGTCGCCATAACGGTCGCGCCGCAGACCGTGACCGAAATTTCCTCGGAGGAGGAGCTGCGCGCAATCGAGGCCGGAGGATCGTACAGGCTTACGGCGGATATAGCGCTTACCCGGGCATGGACGCCTGTGGATTTCTGGGGAACGTTTGACGGAGACGGGCATACCGTCAGCGGCGTGGAGATAGCTTCGACCGCCTCCGAAGCCGGATTTTTCGCAATGCTGTCCGACGCGGTCGTGAGCGATCTGAAGCTTGAAGACGTGACCGTTTCGGCAACCGCGTCCGGCACCTCGTACGCCGGCGCGTTCGCCGGCAGAGTCGAGTGCGCGCGGGTGACGGGCTGCGAAGTGTCCGGAGCGGTCATTGACGCGACGGGCTATCATACCGGCGGTTTCGTCGGCAACGTGGCCGACGGATCGGAAGCGTCCTTTACCGATTGCTTTTTCTCGGGCACGGTAAACGTTTCTGGCGGCGGTTATGCCGGCGGCTTTGCGGCTACGGTGCGCACCAACGCGGCGGAGTTTGTCCGCTGCGGCGTCAGCGGCTCCGTAAACGGCGGCGGCGTTGCAGGCGGCTTTGCCGGACATATAGGTTACGGCAATTATGAGGATTGCTACGCGGTGGCAGAGGTCTACGCCTCATCGCAGAACGCCGTTGCCGGCGGTTTTGTCGGACTGCTAGACGGGCGCAACGTTAAAATTTCGACATCGTTCTGCGCAGGCGACGTTCAGGCGCCCGACGGCTCTTATGAGGGCGGATTCGCCGGCATAGTTCCGACGGGGGCGTTTACCGGCGGCGATATTTTCAGCAATTGCTATTATGACGGAACGGTTTACGGCGGCGACCGGATAGGCAACGCGACCGTGGGCAGAGGCGACGGAATAACCTCTTCCGCGACGCTTAAAAGCGGCTCGCTGCCGTCCGGCTTCGACTCGTCGGTCTGGACTGCTGCTGCGGACGAATATCCCGGCTTAGGATGAACGCGATGGACGCAAAAAACGACGGCAAGCGCAATATCCATTTCGAGCCGCAGTACCGTCTCGACAGGCTGTTCAGCTTCAATCCCAAATTCATGAGCGTGGGCATACAGCGCGGAGACGAGAACGGCTACGATTATTTTTCGCACATTCAGACCGAGTACGAATTCATATATATGCTGGACGGCGATATAAGCTTTTATTGCGACGACGTCAGAATGTACGCGCATACCGGCGATATGTATTTCATTCAGCCGGGGCAGCGGCACCGCGAGCTGTCCGGTTCGCCCTTCGTCAAGTTTGTTTATCTCAAATTCTTTCTGTACGACTATAAGGGAGAAAGGGAGGACAAACTCACCGAAAAACGCGAAATGCAGCTCTTTAAGGCCGTTCCCGAAAAGATCAAGCACGCTTTTCTGAGGGTTTTCGAAGAAATGCAGGCTTCCGAATGGGGCTTCAAGCAGATAATCGAATCGGCAATAACCGAAATCCTCATTTTCGTACAGAGACAGTATCGCACCAAGGACGACTCTATACAGTGCGACTCCTCCGGCGTAGCGATTTCGGCCATAATGGACGAGATCGCTCTCAACGTCGGCAACTCTTATTCGGTGAGCAGTCTGGCGAAAAAATACAATATGTCGGAAAGCTCGCTGTCCCATTCTTTCAAGCGCGTTACCGGCAAACCGCTCATGCGGTACATAAACGAGCGGCGCATACAGGAAGCTGAATTCCAGCTGTCCGCCACTTCCAACACGCTGAAGTACATAGCCAAACAGTTGGGTTACGGCAGCGTTTCGTACTTTAAAAGAGTTTTCAAACAATATACCGGATTTCCTCCGGACGAATACAGGCGCCGGATTTTAGGTGTCTACAAGGAAAAAGGAGAGCGAGAAGATAACCATGATTAAGACAGGGCAAGGTTTAAAGTTCACCGACACGCCGGAAGCCGTTTCGACGCTGCTGGCGGAATACCGTTCGGACAAAAAGGTGTATTCGACCGGAAAAATCGAGTTTGCCGGAGTCGGGGATTTGGACGTTTACAATATTTCACGCCCTTTCATGACAAACGGCAAGCGTTATATAGCCGGCCGCGTCGAGCCGAGAAACAGCGAAATAAGTTCGGTGCGCTTTTTCGAGTATGAACGCGACAATCTTTACCGTGCGGTCGAGGGCGTTGAGCTTAAATATCTGCAGGATCCTTGCGTTACCGAGTACGACGGCGAGGTCATAATCGGCGGCACAAGAGTCACGGTCGACGAGAACGACAGGATAAAATCATGGCGCACCGCCTTTTACAGAGGAGAGAGCCTCGGCGAGCTGACAGAGTTCGCCTGTGCGCCCGACGGCATGAAGGACGTCCGTTTTATAGGCTATAACGGCAAGGTCGCTGTTTTTACCCGTCCGCAGGGCGGAGTGGCCGGAAAGGGAAAGATCGGCTATATCGAGCTGAGCTCACCCGAGCGCATCAATCCGGTCGCGCTCGCCGGAGCCGAGCTTATGAACTGTTTCATCGAGACGGAATGGGGCGGCGCGAACGATCTTTTCCTGCTGTCCAACGGCCTTATCGGCGTGCTCGGGCACATAGCCTGCCGCACTGACGAAGGGGGCGCGTTCCAGTTGCACTATTACTCGATGGCGTTCGCATTCGATCCGGTTTCGCGCAGACGTACGCGGCTTAAGATTATTGCGGAGAGAAGCGATTTCGCGGCGGGACCCAGCAAACGTCCCGAGCTTGCCGACGTGCTTTTTTCGGGCGGACTTATACGGCGCCCGGACGGAAAAGCCGAGCTTTATACCGGCACAAGCGACGCTGAAGGACAGTTTATCGTCATACCGGATCCGTTTGCCGAATTTGAGTAAAAAGGGCTGCGAAAAATTTGCTTAGGAGGTTATGATGCGAAAAAAATCGTTAATAGCACTTTTCATCGCTTTGCTTTGCCTGTCCGCGGCGGTTTCGTGCGGAAAGAGCGAGCCGGCGGCAAGCCGCGATCCGGTTACCGAAACGGTAGAAGTGCAGCGCACGCCGCTCGCCGCGCCTGCATGGTTTATAACCGATGGTATAACGCTGAGATGGAACGCGGTGGACAATGCGGTAGGATACGAAGTGGAATATTTCTGCGCGGAGGACGACGATCCTGTAGTTAAAATGATAGAGACGACTTTAACCGAAGCCGTGCCGGTGTACGATAAGCCCAGTCAGTATGCGGCGCGGGTGCGCGCGCTGGCTGCCGAGGAAAGCTTTTACGGGAGATCGGCATGGACCGACTGGCTGGACTATTTCACGGCCGAAACTTTCGCTCTTCAACAGCCTCAGTCCGTAGAGGTCGAGGATAAAACCGTTACATGGACGGCAGTCGAAGAGGCCGTCGGATACAAAGTGCGCGTCAACGGCGAGACGGCTTATACGGAAACTGCGTCTTACCTGTTGCCCAAACCCGTTCCCGGCACCGAATACGCCATATCGGTGCAGGCTGTCGGCGACGGATATTATGAGGATTCGCAGTGGTCGGAGGAGGTTTCCTTCCTTTATACCGTCACTTATTCCAAACCGTCGGGGTTGATCGTAACTGACGACGGCTTTGCAAAATGGAACGCGCAGGACGATATTTACGACGGCTACACGGTCGGCGTAAAGAGAAGCGGCGACAGCGCTTACACGGAATATCGCGTCCAATCGAACGTTTTCGACGTGACGACGCTTGCCGACGGCGATTATTCGCTCAAGGTGAAAGTCTACGGCGGCGGCGAGTACGATTCGGAATACAGCGACGAAGCGGTTTTCCGCATTTCTTCGGCAGCCAGATGGACAGCTTCGGATATAGTATCGGGATTCGCTTCGTGGAACTACTGTACGGCGGCGCTTTCGGGAACGGGCGCGGATATGTACGCCAGCTTCAGGTGCGGCGAAGGTTGGGGCGGAATGCTTTCGCCCGTTATAGAGGTCAACTACGGACGCAATCCGGTGTTTGCCGTAGATTACGGCGCCGTGCCCTACGGATATATGGGCAACTATTATATAGACGGCACGCTTTATACTTACGCGCCCGACGCTCATGGCGGATTTGAAAACGAAACGCGGCATTTTATAATGACGCAGTACAGCGGCGGTAAGCTGGAAGCCGCGCAGGGCGTAAAATCCAACGTGCAGATATCCGTCGGATTTACTCTGGCGCCGGCCGGTTCCTCCGACCGCGAAGTCATGGGAGTAAGAGGCGCGCGAGTCGTTTACGTTGAGGATATCCCCGAGGTGCCAGACGCTCCCGAGGTGCTCGACGCGCCTTCCGGACTCAGATTCGGCGGATACGGCATCTCATGGAATGCCGTTGCCGGAAACAGCGCTTACACTCCGGTATACCGTGTGGAAATTTTCAGACTGGGCGCCGACGGATACTATAGCGTCGGTGTGATAGACGACTGCGCGGCCACCGGCGTGGATCTGCGCGACGTACAGGGCTTTACCGACGGAACTTACAGGTTCAGCGTAAAGGCGCTTGGCGACGGCGTGTTCTACTCCGATTCGGTTCAGACGGCGCAATCGGACGCCGCGGTTATTTCATCTTATAAAATAGATCTTGCGGATTTTGCCTCAGACGCGGTTAACGGCGGCCATCCGTCCACGCCGCGCGCGGCGTTCTCCGACGGGAAGCTCGTGCTTACGCAGTCAGGCGGTTACGGTATGCTGCGTTACGTCGTGCCTCAGACGATAGACGTTCCCCATTCGTATATGGTGATAGAAATCGATTCGGTTGTCGGCGGCAATTATTACATACGTCTTCCGCTCGCTTCCGCCGGCGGCGCAGACGATACCAATACGATAGCCTCGAACGACAGCGCGGTAACGGGAACGTTTACCCGCAAACTTACCGATATAGCCGCGCTTTCCTCTGTTTCAGGCGAACAGTCGCTTGCTTTGCATTTCGGACTGAGCGGCAACAGCATGACCTGCGTGATAAGCGAAATTTCGTTTGTTACGGTCACCGCATTATAAAGGAGGGCTGAAATGAAGATCGGGTGGAAAAGATTTATTGCGCTGGCTGCCGTCCTTGTCTGTTTCGCGGCGGCGGCTTGCTCGGGCGCTCCGGCGGCGAGCGGCGTCGGCCGCGCTCCGGACGCCTCTTCCGGCGCATCCGCGGACAATGAAGCTGCGAGCGCCGCTACGCCCATAGACGTTTACATTCTTGCCGGACAGAGCAATATGGCCGGTACGTCAAAGCTCGATCTGCTCGACGAGAAGTACAGAAAGACTTATCCGAGAGTCAAAATATATTTCGAAGTGGGCGGCGGCTACGAGCCGGAGATGAGACAGTGGACGGTCGTACAGCCGGGGCAGGGCGCCTACATTAACAACGCTCGTTACTTCGGTCCCGAGCTGGGTATGGCGGAAATTCTGCAGAACAGCGACAGCGAGATCGCTTTTATCAAATACGCTTACGGCGGCACTGCTATATATCAGCATCCTGACATAAACAATACTTCGACCAATAAGGATAACTGGCACGGCAGATGGGACGGCGCCACGCCCGGCAGACTGTATAACGGACTGGTCGACACCGTCCGGACGGCGCTTTCGCAGCTTGTCGGGGACGGATACGATCCGGTCATAAAGGGTATGGCGTGGATGCAGGGCGAAACGGACGGCGAAATACAGTTCAACAGAGGCGCCCATGCTGCTGCAGACGTTTACGAGCATAACCTCACCGAGTTTTTCAAAGCGGTGCGCGAAGAGTTCGGCGAACCCGATATGCCGATAGTTTTCGGCGAAATATACGAGTACAGCGCGGCAGTTGTTCAGGCACGCAAGATCGTGCTTGCGCAGCAGGCGGTTGCCGACTCGCTGCAAGGCGCGTATCTGGTCGATACCGGCGATCTGGTCATAAACGGAGCCGTGGACGACTGGCACTGGAACGGACTTTCGGAATGGCTTTTAGGCGTAAGATTCGGCGAAAAGCTTTACGAAGTGACGCATCCCGGTATGGATAACTCGTACCCGGCGGCTTCGGGGGAGGCTGACGTATGAAAAAAGCCGTTTGTATAATTCTGTCGCTTATGTTCGTTCTGACGTTTTCGGGGTGCAAAAGCGTGCCCGCGGCTGACGATCCCGAGACCGTAAAAGTGTATGTGCCGGCGGCCGATTCCGATCCGGAGCAGCCGTCAAAAGGTACTGTAAGCGGCTATATAACCGATAACGGAGCGCCCGTCGACGGCGTAACGGTTACTTTCGGAGACCGCACTGTGAAGAGTATGCGGTCGGGAAAGTTCGCCATGCACAGCGTGGAGATAACGGACGGAAAGATTTCTTTTTCCAAACTCGGTTACTTCGATTACGAGACAACCGTCCTTAAGACCGATTTTACGGACGGGACAATGGAGATCAATGTGGATTTTTCCAGAATAGCCACTATTTCGGGAACGGTTTACGATATGAACGGGAACCGTCTTTCGGGAGTAACGGTATCTTCCGGAGGACAGAGCGTTACGACCAACTCTTTAGGCGCGTATACCATAACTTCGGTGACGGCCGACGACGGACTGATAACCTTCGCTAAGGAAGGCTACGGGTCTGTCACGCGGCTGGTGCGCGCCGACTGGTTCGACGGCGACGCGAACGTTTACGGACTCGAAACGTTCATGCATCGTATGGCGGCTTTGAGCGGCAGCGTTATCGCTCCGGACGGCAACGGGCTTGCCGGAGTCGCGGTAGGCTGCGGTTCCGAGACGGTTTACACCGACGACGACGGAAACTATGTGCTGTGGGTTTATCCCGAAACCGACGGGACGCGCGCGAATTACAGGATTTTTTACGAAAAGGAAGGCTATATCCCGACTGAGACGCGCGTCACGTTCGGCTCGTCCTATTCGGGTATAGAGTACGAGCAGCAGCTTAACCCCGTCACGCTCACTCCGTCCGTCGCGGATTATGATGTCATTGAGTCGAGCACCGATTCAGAGAGACTCAATATGTACGGAAGAACGCTCTACAATTCCTCGGAAAACGCCGACGAAGTAATGAATATAATGTCAGGCTTCGAGGTTCGCTTTACCGGAACATGGCTGTCGGTGGAGATGAAAACTCTCGCCCAGCCGCGTATCAATCCCGAAAAGGCCATGTTCACCACATGGTCGGTCTTCGTCGACGGATCCGTCGATCCTTTAGAACACCAGTTCTACGCGGAAAGCGAAAGCTGGATGACGTATTCGATAGTGAGCGGACTTAAGGAGGGGACGCATACGGTTAAGGTCGTTAAAACCGACGATCCGCTTATTTCCTCGTGTCTGGTGCGCAATTACCGCACAGACGGAGAGTTCCTTTTAAAACCCGACAAACCCGCTCTTAAAATGGAGGCTTACGGCGACTCGATAACTTCGGGCGGCGACAATCTGCTGTTCAACAACAAGCCGAGCGAGGACGTCGTGCCGGGCAACGGCAACGGCGCCGCAACTTACGTTTCTTACTCCTCCTACGATCTGGGCGCTGACCTGAGCGTGTTTTCGCGCAGCGGCATTTGCCTTTACGGCGCCAATCCGGGCGATACCGTCGATGTCGTCAGCAAAATCTACAGTCAGTACAGCCCAAAGAACAAGAATATCTGGACGCCTCCGGCAGGTTACGCTCCCGATATTGTGGTCATAGGTCTGGGCACCAACGATCAGTTCGGCAACATGACCGGCTTTGCCGCGGCGATGGAGCAGTTTATACGCGATCTTTGCAGCTGGTACGCCAAAGACGACATTACTTTCGTGCTCGTGCACGGGTTTGCCGATCTGACGGTAAACAATTCCGGACAGACGATTTCGCCCACCATAGAGGAATGTCTTATTAAGGTAGTAGAAGATATGTCGGGCGAGTATGACGTTCACAGGCTTAAGTTCGATCCGGCTCCGCGCTTCCATCCGCTTGCCGACGAGCACAGAGCCGCGGCAGACTCGCTGACCGAGCTGTTGGAGTCGCTCGGATACTGACGGGCATATAATCGGCAACAGGCGATACGGTTTAACCGCCTCGGGCGGCCGTTCTTAAATGACGGCCGCTTTTTCGTCTGCCGCGCGTAAGAGTTAATGGTTTAACGGCCGAGGGGCAGGTCAAAGCGTTGACAAAACACTTTGACAGATGTATAATGGTTTTAATCAAAACGACTTTTGCGGTCGGGAGGCTATATGGATAAAATCTGCGGAGATCCGGATATCGGACACGTTGAAAAGCTTTACTCGGAGCTGCTTAAAAGTGTATGCGGACGGTTCGGGCTGAGCGCAATCGAAGCTAAAATAATCGGTGCGCTTAAGTTCTGTCCGGACGCTTATACGGCCGGCGAGATAGCCGCGGCAAAGCTGCTTTCAAAGGGCAACGTTTCGACGGCGGTGGACAAACTGATACGGCGCGGATTTTTATGGAGCGAAACGGACAAGACCGACAGGCGCCGCATAAACCTGTACCTGACGCCGGCAGCCGAGCCGATATGCGCCGGAATAGGCGACTGTCTTAAGCTGTTCGACGAGTGCGTTTTCGCCGGCTTTACGGCTGAGGAAAAAGCCGTGTTCAACGCGCTTAAGGAACGTATGGCGGCAAACGCCCGTGCGGCAAGTAGGAGATTTAAGCGAGATGGCGACAGATAAAGAGTTTCTGGCTACGGCTCCCATAGGCAAACTGTTGCTCAGGCTGGCTCTGCCGACGGTAGTGGCGCAGCTTATCAATATGCTTTACAATATAGTCGACCGCATATACATAGGCCACATTCCGGTCAACGGACAGACGGCTCTTACCGGACTGGGTGTGTGTATGCCGCTGATTCTTCTGGTATCGGCTTTCGCCGCGCTGGTGTCTAACGGCGGCGCGCCGCGCGCGTCCATTTTTATGGGGCGAGGAGATAACGCCGCCGCCGAAAAAACTCTCGGAAATTGTTTCGTAACCCAGATAGCCGTCTCGGCCGCGCTCACCGCCGCGCTTCTGGTGTGGTGCGAGGATCTGCTTATGGCGTTCGGCGCGAGCGAGGACACGATAGGGTATGCCGTCGATTATATGAGGATTTACGCGGCGGGCACGCTTTTCGTGCAGCTGACGCTCGGAATGAACGCCTTTATTAACGCTCAGGGGTTCACAGCTACCGGAATGCTGTCGGTGCTGATAGGCGCCGTCTGCAATATCGCTCTCGATCCCGTATTTATCTTCGGGCTGAATATGGGCGTTAAAGGCGCCGCGCTGGCTACCGTCATCTCTCAGGCGGTTTCGTGCGCATGGGTGATATTTTTCCTGGTAAGCAAGCGTTCTTTTCTGCGCCTTAAGCCTGTCAATTTTTTGCCGGCCGCATCGGTGATACTGCCCAGTCTTGCTCTCGGCGTTTCGACGTTCGTAATGCAGGCGAGCGAAAGCGTAATACTGATCTGCTTCAATTCGTCTCTGCAGAAATACGGCGGCGATATTGCCGTAGGCGCCATGACGATACTTTCGAGTGTTATGCAGTTCGCTCTGCTGCCGCTGCAGGGACTGGGGCAGGGCGCGCAGCCGATAATCAGCTATAATTACGGCGCAAATAAGCCGGCGCGCGTAAAACGGGCGTTCCGGCTGCTGCTGTACTCAAGCCTGACTTATGCCGGTTTGCTCTGGCTTACGGTAATGGTTTTTCCCCGAATGTTCGCGGCCATGTTCACTTCGGACGCCGAGCTTATCCGTTATACCGGCAGGGCACTGAGAATTTATATGGCGGCTACGGCTATCTTCGGTGTGCAGATGGCCTGCCAGATGACTTTCACCTCCATGGGCAATGCCGCCGCCTCGGTAACCGTCGCAGTTGTGCGTAAGTTTGTATTGCTGATACCGCTTATCTATATCATGCCGTTGGTTTATACCGCGGATAAAGCTACGGCCGTTTTTATGGCCGAGCCGATCGCCGACGCCGTCGCCGTTACCTTTACCGCAATTCTCTTCTTCTTCCAGTTCAGACGCTTTCTGCGCTCGATGCCCGAGGTGCGGACGGAATGACTTTTTTCTGTGTTCGATGTCCGAAGTGCGGACGGAATGACTTTTTTCTGCGCTCAAAGTTCCAAGTGACTGAATGACTTAAAAGGAAAAATTATTTTTATGCCGAAAAACGGTTGACAAAAGGATACGGTACTGTTATAATGTAATCGATAAATAAATATCGATATTTGTTTATCGAAGGAACGCAGATGCTCGAGTATAAAGAAGGAATTTCAAAAGCGACGATAGCGAGGCTGCCAATATATTTAAGGTATCTTCGCGACCAGCAGGCGGCGGGGGAGTCTTACGCTTCGAGCACGCAGATTGCCGACAGAATGAGGCTCAATCCCGTGCAGGTGCGCAAGGATCTGGCGCTTGTATCGAGCGAATCGGGACGTCCCAAGCTGGGATTCAGAATAGGCGAGCTGATAGAGGACATAGAGCGGTTTCTCGGGTGCGATAACGTCAACGACGCTCTGATAGTCGGCATAGGCGGACTGGGGCGGACGCTGCTTGCCTACGACGGGTTCCGCAATTACGGACTCAACATCGTGGCGGCGTTTGATTCGTCGCCGGAGGTGACGGGCAAGGTATTCGGAGGGCTTAAGGTACAGCCCATGTCCGAGCTGATGCGCACCGCCGCCGAGAAAAACGTCAAGATGGGCATAATTACCGTTCCCAAAAGCGCGGCGCAGTCGGTTGCCGAGATCATGGTAGCCGGCGGCATCAGGGCGATATGGAATTTTGCGCCGGCGCATCTTGTTCTTCCCGAAAACATCGCGGTGAAAAACGAGGATCTTGCGGCGTCGCTGGCGGTTCTGAGCAGACAGCTGAAAAACGTCGATCCGGCTCAGTGACGCGGCGCGATTAATCAATTAGTATTACATTTTCAAAGGAGATATAGGCATTATGGAGCAAGTAAAGACCGCAATTATCGACAACGTCGAAGCGCTCGAAGCAAAACTTGCGGCGCTTAAAAAAGCGCAGGCTCAGTTTGCGACGTATACGCAGGAACAGGTCGATAAGATCTTTCTGGCAGCGGCGACAGCCGCCGACAAAGAGCGTATTCCTCTCGCCAAAATGGCTGTGGCCGAGACCGGAATGGGTGTTGTCGAGGACAAGGTTATAAAAAACCATTATGCAGCCGAGTATATTTACAACGCTTACAAGAACGTCAAGACCTGCGGCGTTATCGAGGAAAATGCGTCTTACGGCATAAAAAAGATCGCCGAACCTATCGGCGTTATAGCGGCTGTAATTCCCACCACCAACCCGACGTCGACGGCGATTTTCAAGACGCTGCTGGCTTTGAAAACGCGTAACGCCATTATCATCAGTCCGCATCCGCGCGCAAAAGCAAGCACCATTGCCGCGGCCAGAGTTGTGCTCGAAGCTGCAGTCAAGGCCGGCGCGCCCGAGGATATTATCGGCTGGATAGACGTTCCCAGTCTCGAGCTGACCAATCTTGTCATGAAGGAGGCCGATATTATTCTTGCGACAGGCGGCCCCGGCATGGTCAAAGCCGCTTATTCGTCCGGCAAGCCAGCTCTCGGCGTGGGCGCAGGCAACACTCCGGCGATTATAGACGATTCGGCCGACATCACCGTATCCGTCAACTCGATTATTCATTCCAAGACCTTCGACAACGGCATGATATGCGCTTCCGAGCAGTCGGTCATCGTGCTCGATAAGGTTTATGCGGCCGTCAAGAAGGAATTCAAGGACCGCGGCTGCCATATTCTTACCGCCGCCGAAACCGAGAAGGTCAGAAAGACCATAATTATCAACGGCGCTCTCAACGCCAAGATCGTCGGTCAGCCTGCGGCTAAGATCGCCGAGCTGTCGGGCGTTACGGTGCCTGCCGATACGAAAGTGCTTATCGGCGAGGTTACCAACGTTACCATCGACGAGGAGTTCGCTCACGAGAAGCTGTCGCCGGTGCTCGCCATGTACAGGGCGAAGGATTTCGATGACGCGCTTGCCAAAGCGGAGCAGCTTATAGCCGACGGCGGTTACGGCCACACCGCGTCGCTTCATATAAACGTTCAGACCGAAAAGGAAAAAATCGACAAGTTCACGGCGCGCATGAAAACCTGCCGTATACTTATCAATACTCCTTCGTCGCAGGGCGGTATAGGCGATATTTACAACTTTATGCTTACGCCGTCGCTTACGTTGGGCTGCGGCAGCTGGGGCGGCAACTCCGTTTCCGAAAACGTCGGAGTCAAGCACCTGCTCAATATCAAAACCGTTGCGGAAAGGAGAGAGAATATGCTGTGGTTGCGTCTGCCCGAAAAGGTTTACCACAAGAAGGGCTGTCTGCCCGTCGCGCTTGACGAGCTCAAGCACGTTATGAACAAGAAGCGCGCGTTCATCGTTACCGACGAATTCCTGTTCAAGAACGGATATACCAAAACGATTACCGATAAACTCGACGAAATGGGCATCGTACATTCCACGTTCTTCCATGTGGCTCCCGATCCCACGCTCGCCTGCGCCAAAGAGGGCGCCGCTGCCATGACCGCATTCGCGCCCGACGTCATCATCGCAGTGGGCGGCGGTTCGGCTATGGACGCCGGCAAGATCATGTGGGTGCTCTACGAACATCCCGACGCCGACTTTATGGATATGGCCATGCGCTTCATGGATATCAGAAAGCGCGTGTACACATTCCCCAAGATGGGCGAGAAGGCTTACTTCATAGCCGTTCCCACTTCGGCAGGCACCGGCTCGGAGGTTACGCCGTTCGCGGTTATCACCGATGAGACCACCGGAGTCAAGTATCCGCTCGCCGATTACGAGCTGCTTCCTAAAATGGCAATAATCGACGCCGACCTTATGATGAATATGCCTCGCGGCCTTACCAGCGCCTCCGGTATCGACGCCATGACTCACGCGCTCGAAGCTTACGCCGCCATGCTTGCCACGCCTTATACAGACGGACAGGCGCTCGTGGCGCTCAAGCTCATATTCGAATATCTGCCCAGAGCTTACAGTAACGGAGCCAACGATCCCGAAGCGCGCGAGAAGATGGCCGACGCTTCCACCATGGCAGGTATCGCCTTTGCGAACGCTTTCCTCGGAGTATGCCACTCGATGGCGCACAAGCTAGGCGCGTTCCATCACTTGCCGCACGGCATCGCCAACGCGCTGCTTATTACGGAAGTTATGCGCTTTAACGCATCCGAAACGCCGCGCAAGATGGGTACTTTCCCGCAGTACGCGTATCCTCACACCAAGGAGCGCTACGCCGAGATAGCCGACTTCCTCGGTTTCGGCGGAAAGACTGCCGACGAGAAGCTCGAAAACCTCATCGCTAAGATCGAGGAGCTCAAGAGCGCCGTCGGAATCAAGAAGACCATTGCGGAATACAACGTGCCGGAAGAATCCTTCCTCGCAACACTCGACAGTATGGTCGAGCAGGCTTTCGACGACCAGTGCACAGGCGCCAATCCGCGCTATCCGCTCATGAGCGAAATTAAACAGATGTATCTCAACGCTTACTACGGCAAGCACGAGAACGTTTAATCCGATCAGGCTTAAGCAATCGGAAAAGGAGTATATTTTATGAAACTCGATAAAGTTGTGGCTGTAAGAGCCGATAAGACAGTTTACCGCGACGGAGAAAACATCATTAAGGTGTTTTCCGCCGATAAGCCCAAATCCGACGTGCTCAACGAGGCGCTCAACCAGGCGCGCGTCGAGGAGACGGGCATCAATATCCCCAAAATAAAGGACGTTACCTGCCTCGAGGACGGGCGCTGGGCAATCGTGATGGATTACATTCCCGGCAAGACTCTCGCCTCGATGATGGAGGAGCATCCCGAAAAGCTCAACGAGTATCTCGACAAGTTTGTGGATATTCAGCTCAAGATGCACGCGCAGAAGGTTCCGCTTCTTAATAAGCTCAAGGATAAGATGAGCCGCAAGATAAGCGAAACCGGACTCAACGCTACCATTCGTTATGAGCTAAACGTCCGCCTGGAGAGTATGCCCAAACACACCAAGCTGTGCCACGGCGATTACAACCCCAGCAACGTCATAATCCGCGACGACGGCGAGGCGTATGTTATAGACTGGGCGCACGCGACGCAGGGCAACGCTTCGGCAGACGCCGCGCGCACATACCTGATGCTCAATTTGACATATAACCAGAAGTTCGCCGACAAGTATCTCAATCTTTTCTGCGCCAAGTCGGATACGGCGAAGCAGTACGTTCTAAAATGGCTGCCTATCGTCGCCGCTTCTCAGTCGGTAAAGGGAAAGCCCGAGGAAAAAGAATTGCTGCAGAAGTGGATCGACGTTGTTGAATACGAATAAGCCTATGCGCGAAATATAAGACGTGACAGCCGGCGGCGGAGCGACATCCGCCGCCGGCTTTTTATCGCGCCGCGAGGCGAACTCTATGCCGCGCCGCGAATATCGGAACGCCGTCGTCCTCTGCCGCGCCGCACAGCGATAATTGCAGACTTGAAATAATTATAATTAAGCGACATCTGCAGACTTGAAATGTTTAAAATTAAATGCTATAATAAAAAAATGGAATCGTGCAACTTAAATATCGGATACGGAGAATGATTTTATGACTTACCGCATATTTTTATTCAATGCCGCCGCTGCGAGCGAGGACGCCCCGGCATTGTCTGTGGCGAAATCGGTGCTGTGTAATCGTGCGAACGACTCGTGCGGCGACGATTCCGCGCTGAAAGCTTTTGCCGCCGACCGCGTCTGCGAGGACATAAGAGCGGCATTGTCCGAGGATGAGGCGGCGCGGGCGCAGATTACGGCGGGGAAGACCGTTAAACAGTCACGCGACTATATCATGATAGAGTTTCCTTATGCTGCGGCCGAACGTATTCTGCCCAAGGTGGCGGAAGTTGCGCTCAGACGGCAGCTTTCCGTTTACGATAAGGAAAACGACCGCGTTTTATGGCAGGGCGCGACGGTTAACCGTTCAATGATAGATACGGTTATCACGGCGGAAGAAATCCGTTCGGCTGCGGAAGCCGGTTTTGAGGGAGCTTGCCGGTTTAAGCTTCTCGAAAACAGGAAGGACGGAAATTACTGTACGCTCTCGTATGCGGTTATCTTTGCCGGCCAATCGGAAAATTCCTTTAAAGACACGGTAAGCCGTTTTTACGGACTGCTGCGGAAAACGGTTTCGCAAAGCGCCGAGCTGACGTGCGACGACAGGTGCTTTTGCATAAAAAAAGAGTATGGCAATGTATGCTTCTGTCTTGAGGCGCCCTGTCGGAACGGCAGCCTTATCGGGTATGTAGAGAATGAAAAACCTGTCGCTCAATTATGCAAAAGGCAGGACTGCTCTTCCATGCTTGACGCGTTGGAGAAAGCTGACTGCCGATCGCGGTTCGACATAAGCGCGAGAATGAGAGCGGAAGAGCTGGCGGTGCTTTATCCTAATCCGGCCGAAAGGCTGTCTGAGAGTATGGCGTTGCAGGACAGGCTGAACGGGCTGCCGGTTTACTGCGAATATACGGTTTGCGTGACTTACGGCGCAGAGGTGATTTTTCACGTCGTGGAAGGGAGCAGGGCGAAGAGAGACGGCGCCGCCGAGTTTTCGCGTTTTGCAATAGACGAGGAGTTTTCTTTCCTGCTCTTACGGTCGCTGCGCGAGCTGTATCCGTATATTTACGACAGGTTTTATCTGACGCCCAATCATCTTCCCGGGCAGCTCTGCGTCAAATGGATTGAAAAGCTGGAGTATCTGAAAGCTCTGATGCTTTCTCAAGAGGAGGACGGCTTAACGGCGGAATATCTTGACCGGTATGCCGCAACGCGCGGAAAAGCCGTCGGAGATTGTGAAGATATCCGCCGGCAGAGGTCGGAAATCGCGGATATTTACGATTTGTTTATCCGCTGGCTTTCGGCTCAGATTTATGACGAGTATCAGGAATTGTTCTGTGACGTCATGATTAACGTTCAGGGACCTTAAAAAAAGCTGTCGGTTAATTTTTCATAGCGACGAAAGAGCGCCGGCGAGGTCTTGCCGGCGCGCGCAAAAAAAGCATTTCCTGCAGAAAGCTGCGGAAATGCTTTTTTTGCACCAGTCAGGGAGTGATTCCGTTCTCGTATGCGGAAAGTATTCTGCTGCAGGCCAGCTGCAGTTCTTCGGCGAGGAAGGACGGCTTTTTAACCAATATCTGCGGTCCGAAAGAAAGCAGCTTTCTTACAAGGGCGTCGCCGGAATAGACTTGCGCCTGAGCCGTCAGCGTTTCGCCCGAACTGCGAATCGTCTCGCTGCCCAGCCATTCTTCTATATCCGCTCTTATCGCCGGAGCAAATTCGAGGAAAAGCTCTATCTGTTCGGCGTCGTCGAATTTCTCGTTAAGCTTGGCGTAAACGTCGTTATCGCGCTTTTCGAATTTCCTGCCGGTAACCGTAAGCGATTCCATGCGCGACAGACGGAATAGCCGGAAGTCTTTGCGCTCGTGACAATAGCCGTAGCAATACCACACGCCTTCCTTGAGCACAAGACTGTAAGGATCGAACTGCCTGTCGGTACTGCGTTCGTTGCGGTCGGTGTAGTGCATGGACAGGGTTATGCCGTCGGCTATTCCGCGGTTGATGGTTTCTATCCGGCCGCGGTAATAGTGCGGATTATTCCATGTGCCGGACTCTATAACGAGCGTATCGCTTTTGACGAGATAATCGTTTTCGCTGCGCCTCGACGAGTCGAGCTGAGAAAGCTTATCTATGAGGTCGCGGTTGAGCCTGTCGGGAAAGTTGCCCGAAAGAGCGTGCAGACAGGTTATAAGCCGGTCGTATTCCGCGGCGGTAAAATAGCTTTGTTCAAGCTTATAGCTGGATGCTATAGAGTATCCGCCCGACGGTCCGCGGACTGTCTGGACGGGAACTCCCGACGCCATAAGCGCGTCGAGATATCTTCTTACGGTGCGCTCGCTTACCTCGAATTTCTTGGCAAGGTACGCCAGCGAAACGCGCTCGCGCGATGCCAGCAGCGTAAGCAGTATGCCGTAAACTACAGAGTTCTGCATTCTTCTCTCCCTTCTTTTAAAGTCGGCCTCAGACATTTCGGCGCATTATGCAATCGCCGCTAAACGAGTAAGTGTCCTTTGTTACGCCGACGCGAGGCGTAATGTCGGGCAACATACGCATCCGCCGCGCTACGCGTCAGCCTACGGTTAACCGCGCGTGAGGAAATCGCCGCCGCGCTTTAAGCCGGAAACGTCTTTTTGAGACAAAAAAAGTCATAAAAACAAAATTAATTTTATAATGTGGACAAACAGTTGTCAAGTGTTTTGTGTTATAATATGTGCATAAACAACACGGAGGACAAAAAATCATGTACATAGCGATTTCAACTTTAAACGAAGTTCGCGCCGGAGAGATACTGGTGCTTAAGGTGGACAGAGGGTTCGGGCTTGTCGGAGCTTACGGTATAGACGGCGCTTTAGTCGGATACGTTGCCGAAAGCCAGCCTGACGGCTGTCTCGACGTATGGAAGATTTATTCGGCGATAGGGGACAACCGCGTGCTTGCCACCGCGGCGGTGGTTCTCGGACAGAGCGTCGTGCTTACGACGGACAGCTCGGTGTTCAGGCGCGAGTACGCGACCGAAAGAGTCGAACGCGCCGGATATCCCATTCTCAGCGTTCACGAGGTGTAAGCATACTAAAAAGCGGCGCGGCAAAATTTTCAAAATAGTACGCTAAACGTTTGTAATTTTTCCTTAACTATGCTAAAATAGATAAGTGCCAATATCTTATTTTTCCGGAGAAATCACTTGCAATGAAATTGTTTAAGCGTATTTATTATCCTGTTTTTGGCGTTTTGCTGGTGTGCGCGCTGGTAATGGGCTTTGTCGACGCCGCTGTCGGCGGTGCGGGAAAGACCGATTCGGAGCTTGTCTCTGCCGCAAAAGCGCATATCGAAACCGTCGGTGCTTACAGCCGCGATTCGTTCAATCCGACGGGCAAGACGTCCGTTTCGGATTATATTCTCAACACTCTGACAAGCGGCGGATTCTCCAGAGCGACCGCAACTACCGGCGACGACGGTATTTCCACCGCCAATATAGTGAGCCGCACTCCGGAAGGAGAAACCGAGGCGCGTTACGCGGCTACCGTTACGCGCGTGACGTCTACGGTTTCCGACGATACGCTTGCGGCCATGGACAGCGACAAATACGTCGGGCGCGAAGTCACCAATATCATAGCTTATGTGCCCGGCACCGATACTCTTTCGGGCAGCAACGGACAGGTTCTTCTGGTGACCGCGCGCTATGACGCCGTTCCCGGATCGGAAAATGCGTCTGCGGCGGCGCCTTTGAGCGTGATGCTCGAGCTGGCCAAGCAAACGGCTTCGGCGTCTTATAAAAACGACATCGTATTTCTCTTCGCCGACGGCGGTACCGAAGACGATATCGGCGTTTATGTTTTCGCAAATCAGTTTGCCGGATTCAATTCCGTTACCGAGCGCATAGCGCTTACGGGCGACTTTGAGCCTCTCGGCACCGGTTCCACCGTAACGCTCTACTCGGGAGATAACGCCGCCGTCCTCGGTAAATACGCGGCTGTCAATAAATCGGGATTTATGAGCTCTGCCGTCAATCTGCTGCTCGGCGTCGAGTCGGCAGGCGCGGCTTTTGACGCGCCCTCGGTTTCAGTCGGCGCAAACGGCGTCGCCAATGCTGCCGGAGATACTTTCGCCGCCCTTTCCGACAGCGACATAAAACTGCAGGCGGGAGTAATGTCGCGGTTTATCGCGGCCTACGGCTCCGAAGATCTTGCGGCTTTAAACAGCTCCGACGGCGCGGTATTCTTCAGCTACCTCAATTTCATTACCGTCGTGTATCCCAAATTCGTTTCTTATATTCTGGGCGCAATAATAATTGTCCTTATGGCGGCGGTCATTGCGGTCAATGCCAGAAAGAAAGCATTCGGACTGGGCCGCTCGGCGGCCGGACTTTTCGTACAGGCGATAACGCTTGTCGCTTCGGTGCTGTCGATGTTCATCGCTTATTACGTCATAGCGCTGCTTGCGGCCGGATTCGGAGCGTTTAATATTCATTCGATAAACTCGCTGCTTTTCTCCAATGTCGGAGTGCTTATCGGCGCTATGCTTCTCAGCTTCGCGCTGAGCGCGGCATTCAATACCGTACTGAAAAAGACATTTTTTATCAAAGCTCCCGACGTTGTGCGCGGAAACGTATGGCTTTGGAGCATACTGGGCGCGGTGCTCAGCTTTGCCGTTCCGCAGTTCGCTTATCTGTTCGCTTTCGGAGCGATTCTCGAGCTGATAGTCATGCTCGCGGTCACTTGCGTCAAGGATAAATACCGCGCAAAATTTTCCTCGGATATCGAAAGGCTGTTCCTTTACGTCGTGCCTCTTATTTTCGTAATGCCGGTAGCCGTTTCGTTCATTTATGCGGCGTCGGTTTCTTTCGGACTCATATTCCTGCCCGTAATAATGGGACTGTTCGTACTGATGAGCGGATTTGCCACCCCGTATGCGAGCTATCTGACGCCGGTGCTCGACCGCGTCGCGAAGAAGCTTCCCAAGCGTAAGATCCGCGTCGAGCGCGTCTTCGAAGAGGAAAAGATCGATCCCGCAAAGCCGGGCAAGAAAGGGGAGATCGTTCAGGTCAGAAAGACTGTTACCGAAAAGACCGACTGGAACTACCACAACTGGATAGGTATTACCGCCGTTTCGGTGCTCTCTTGCGTTATAATACTGCTTTCGTCCGTGTTCGGAGGTTCGGTAACGGCCAATGCCGGCTCCAGATTCACAGGCCATGACGTCATATACGATAACGCGGTCGTTTACCTCTGGACCAAAACCGACAGCGGAGTGGAGAAGCAGGTGGTAATAAAGGATACAGACGCTTACGCCTACCTGTCCCGCGCTCTCACCGATTTCTCGTGGGACGCGTCGCGCAAAGCTTACGTCAAGACGGTCTACGGCGACGATATCGTGACGACAGAGCCTACGATAGCTTTCGACAGCGGAACGTATACCTTTACCCCGTACGACAGCAACCGAAGCGCGGTTAAGCTTACCATAACCGGAGCTTCCGCGGTGACGTCGTTCAAATTTGTGCCTAACGGCGACTCCGACGAAGAGTACGAAGTGACCAACGAGGGCGAGGATACGGTTACCGTTTATCTGCCTTACGGTTACGGCACGTTCACCATGACGACCGTAGGCACCGACTCCCAGCTTGAAGTAAAGTATGTCGAGTACCGCCCCGGCGAAGATTCCAATATCAAGAATCTGTCCGAATGGCAGGACGTCGTGCTCTATTATTCGGATAACGACGGAGTTATGCCTTATATAAACGCGGCGATAATTCTCGAATACGATTTCTGATAAGCGATACCTGAATGTAAATATGCCGCGCGGCAACAGCCGCGCGGTTTTTTATATTCAGTCTGCCGACCGATTTCAACGCGCAAAAAAAAGCTGCGGGGGCAGAAAAACAGAAAGCGCCGAAAATATGTAGCGGACAGTATTATATATAACAAACAAAATAAAAAAATTGTAGGGGATGTTGCGGACAGAAGAAAAAGAAAAAGCGCCAAGGGCTGTAGACGCGTTGAATTATATTTTCGCTATAACCGTAATAAGGTGTGCACGGAAAAGGCAGAGCGGTTTTTATGAAAGGCGAGCGGTTAAGTCGGAAACAGCGAAATATCAGGGTTTTACCGCCGCTATTATCGCGGTGTGATCGTCTCCCGTCAGGAACTGAGGAGTTTGGCACATTATAAAACCGGCATTTCTGACAGCTTTCGTTTCGTGCGCAAGAGTCAGCGGCGTATCGAAATGGATAAGCGCGTTTTCCGGAATATCCGCTTTTTCGCGTATTTTGCGATATTCGTCGAAAAGAGAGTCCTCGGTCTGCTGCGAAACCGCTATATAGTCGCATTCCAGAAACGTGCCGCCGCTTTTCAGAGCGCGGAAAATCTTTTTGAACAGCGCCGTTTTGGTATCGATGTCAAAATGGTGAAGCGTCTCAAAAGCTACGGCGACGTCGAAACATTCGCTTTTAAAGTCGTAACGGAGATAGTCGGCGCATATAAGCTCGGGCGCTTTGTCCGCATATTTGCAGCGCAGTTTTTCCAGCATCGCCCGCGATATATCGATACCGGTAACTTTTAAATGCGGTAGGCGTCTGAAAATGCCGTCCAGTTCAAGGCCGGTGCCGCAGCCTATATCCAGAAGCGTCTGCGCGGTCGGAGGAACAAGTTCGGCTATTCTTTTGTAATGTCTTTTCCATTGCGCCATATGTTCTTCGTACATATCGACGCGCGCGTTAAAAAATGTCGCCATTTCGGCAGGAGCTTCCGTTTCTTCGGTAATCGGCGTTTTGTTTTTTTCAGTCAAGGCAGTCTCTCCTTGATATGCTTTTGTAAATCGATTCATATCCGCTTTTAATTATATTCCCATCCCGTGTGCCAAGTCAACAAAAATTGCCCTTACGCAGACAGGAAAACCTTAAGGCGCCGCAGCGGAAATTAAGGATTACGGGCGGTATCGGTATGGTTGTATTTTTTGAGTAAAAGTATTTGCTCTTCACTTTACAGACGGGAGGTAATTGTGATATACTGTATAATGTAATCAGTTATCAGCGAGGGAGCATATGG
This sequence comes from uncultured Bacillota bacterium, assembly GCA_949294845.1. Classification (GTDB taxonomy): domain Bacteria; phylum Bacillota; class Clostridia; order Christensenellales; family Pumilibacteraceae; genus HGM11386. The sequence goes on from CASFJH010000055.1 coordinate 25,037, forward strand.
TATCTATCAGAAAACCCAAAAACGCACTTGTTTTCGCTCAGCCCGCTTCCTGGTGGGGCTCTACCTGGCGAGAGGCGCTGCCTACGGGCAACGGAATCATCGGCGCGGCCGTTTACGGCGGCGCGGCAGAAGATACGGTCATGATCAACCACGGCGATCTTTGGTGGCAGGGACACGTCGGGGTGCTTCAGGACGTTTCTGATAAGCTTAAGGATGTGCGCAAGAAGGTCGACGAAGGCAATCCTGCTGCTGCCGACATACTTTCGGACGCCCTGATAGCCAAGGGATACCGCCCCCAGCCGGCTTATCCGCTGCCGCTGTGCAATCTCAAAGTCAAAATGAAGCTGAGCCGCTCGGTCAAAGAGTACAGCCGCGTTCTTAATATGGAAAACGGCGAGGTCTCTGTAGTGTTCCGCGACGGACCGTCCAGAGTGGAGCGGTCGCTTTTCGTTTCGCGCGCGCAGGACGTAGTGGCTTACGAGATAACCAAAACAGGCTCCAAATCGATAGACGTCAGACTGTCTTTCGAATGTGCGGACAAATTTAACGCCCGCACCGCCTCGTCAATCTCCAAAACGCCCGAAGCTGTGAACGTCAAATACGAAAATTATTTCATGTATTTTTCGGCAAGGTCGGACAACAGCACCGAATTCGGCGCGGTGGCGTTTGTCAATTATTACGGCGGCTCGATGAAAGCCGGCGAGGACGGAATAACCGTTTCGGGCGCGGACAAAGTTTTCGTGATGATCAAGCCGTTTATAGAGAGCCAGCGCGAAAAGGAATGGAAAGCGCTCAAAACCAAGCTTTCTTCGATAAAGCTTACTTACGACAAGCTGCTCAAGGAGCATACCTCCCTGCACAACAAGCTTTTCAACTCGGCGGAACTCGATCTGGCCGCAGACGAAAGGGACGCTTACGCCGACGCGCTTAAAAACGAGGCGTTCGAATCGGGCGAGCTCAGTCCGGCGCTCATTGAAAAGCTGTGGGCTTACGGACGCTATCTCACCATATGCGGCAGCTCGCCGGCTACCGCGCCGCTCGCGCCTTACGGCCTGTGGTGCGGCGATTATAAGGCGGAAAATTCGCAGATTACCGCCGCCGGCTCCCTGCAGACAATGTACGCGCATACTGTCGCCGGCAATCTTCCCGAATTTCTGCAGAGCGTGTTCACCTATTACGAGAGCGTATTGGACGATCTCCGCAAGAACAGCTCCAGACTTTACGGCTGCCGCGGCATACTTGTTCCGGCGGTTATGGCGCGCGGAACGGGAGTATTCGGCAGCGTAGACAGCGCGGTTCTGCATTTTACCGCCGCCGGCGGCTGGATTGCCAGAATGTTTTACGATTACTATCTGGTAACCGAAGACTTTAAATTCCTTAAAAACCGCGCTCTTCCTTTTATGCGCGAAGTGGTGATGTTCTACGAGGAGTTTTTCAAGGTGGCTTCGGATACCTACGAGAGCTGCCCGTCGTATTCCTTCGGCGCCGGCGGCACTACAGCGGCGCGCAACGCCACTGTGGATTTCGCCGTCGCGCGCGAAGTGATAGCAAATCTCGTCGAAGGCAGCGAGGCGGTCGGCGCATACAAAACGGAGATCGCCAAATGGCGCGATATGCTCACGCGTATACCCAAGTACCGCTATACGGAAGAGGGAACCGTTAAAGAGTACGCCGATAACCGCTATCCTGATTCCTTCGACCGCAGCTCTACGGCGGCGTTCTATCCGGTATATCCCGCTTGGGAAATCGATAAATTCAATCCCGAGCCGTTTAAAGCGTTCCTGCTTACGGCAAAGAAGAAATACGCTTCGGCTCAAGACGACCAGACGGCGCTGAGTCTGGGACAGTTCGCGGCGATTTTCGCACGGCTGGGCGACGGAGAAGCGGCTTTGGACGCGCTTAACGACATGGTGCGTGCAATGGCCATGAATAACCTTATAACGGCGTCTTCCGACTGGCGCGGTATGGGTATAGGCAATCACGGGCTGTGGGCGAATTACACGATCGAGGGCAATCTTGCGATAACCAACGCCGTGCAGGAAATGCTGCTCGGTTCAACGCATGATACCGTAACGTTGCTGCCGGCGCTTCCGGCTTCGCTGGCAAAGGGCTCGGTAAGCGGACTGCTGACGCGCACGGGCGCCGAAGTCGACATGACATGGGATATGAAAAAAGGCGTTGTCATCGTTAAGCTTAAGGCGAAAAAAGCCAAAAAAATCCGCGTAGTGCTGCCTGAGGGTGCGAAGAAGGTCAAGCCTATAGGCGGTGAAACCGTCGATTATCTTAACGGTACGGTTAATAACCTCAGTCTTGCGGGAGGTAAGACCGTAACGCTCGATATACGCCTGTAAACCGATTTTTCACAACGCAGCCCATCTCCGTTATTAGGTGAAAAACTGAATAAAGACGCGGTTGACGTACATTACGCATAAACATTGGGATTTGGAGTACATTACGCATAAACACGGCAGCTTTCCGAGCGCCGTGTTTTTTATTGGCGTCGTATAAGAGCCGGCGCAGTCATATTTGCGGCGGAGTCCGAGTAAAAATAAATAGAAACGGTTTATCACCGTAATAATTTTTTGTCGGAGCGGATATGAAAATTCGTAGATTTATTGTCCTGATGCTTTGCGCGGCGTTCGTGCTGCCGGCTTCGGCCTGCGGCGAAAGCGGTATAGACGATATTAGTCAGAACCTTACGTCTTACTCTATAACCGCCGATTATGACGGAGCCAATACGGTTACGGCGACTGCCGAAATCACTTACGTCAATAATTACGACGTGGCGCTGCCCGAGCTGCAGTTTCATCTTTACCCGAACGCCTATCGTAACGGCGCTCAATATCAGCCCGTTCATTCCTCCGAGAAGGACGCGGCGTATCCTCACGGCGAATCTTACGGCGGAATCGAGATAACTTCTTTAAAACGCGACGGGGAAGATCTTGCCGTTACGCTTGCCGGCGAGGACGAGAATATTCTTTCCGTTCCGCTCGAAAAGGTTTTGCAGCCGACGGCTAAAGTAAAGCTGACAATGGACTTTACTCTAACCGTACCGCAGATGCGGCACAGGTTCGGCATGACCGAAAACAGCACCAATCTCGGCAACTGGTACCCCGTTGCCTGCGTTTACGAAAACGGAGCGTTCAGAAACGATCCGTATTACAACAACGGCGATCCGTTCTATTCGGAAATCGCCAATTACGAGGTAAGGCTGAGCGTTCCGGCGCAGATGTCCGCTGCCATGACCGGTGTATGCACTTTGAAAGAGGAAAACGGTAAAAACGTCTATACGTCCTCGGCCAGAGCGGTGCGAGATTTCGCGGCGGTTATAGGGTGCTTCGAAATTATGGAGGGCGACGCCGGCGGCGTAAGCGTTAAGTATTATTACTATTCCGATCCGGATCCGGCGGCGTCGCTGGCTGCGGCGGTTGACGCGGTGAACGTGTTCGGAGAAAAATTCGGCAAATATCCTTATGAGAGCTTCTCGGTCGCGGAAACAGGGTTCTTGCAGGGCGGTATGGAATACCCTCAGCTTGTAATGATTTCAGACGTTCTTACGCCTGAGGTTTACCGCGAAGCCATAATCCACGAAACCGCGCACCAGTGGTTTTACGGCATAGTCGGCAGCGATCAGATAAACTATCCGTGGCTCGACGAAGCCGTTGTGGAATATTGCACCGATCTGTTTTACAAATGGCGGCCGGAGTATAAAGTCGATTTCGAAAAGAAGGTTTCCGATGCGCTGTCGGCGTTCGTATTGTATTGCGATATATATAAGCACGGAGGAAAGGACGACACGTCGATGAACAGGGCCGTATACGAATACGATAATCAGACCGAATATACCTACATGACTTACGTCAAGGGCTCGCTGATGCTCGACTCGCTCAGGCGCACGATAGGCGACGATGCGTTTGTCGCCGCGCTCAGAAGCTATGTGTCGGAATATTACCTTGAAAACGCCAAGCCCGACTGTCTGATCGCCTGTTTCGAAAAAAAGTCGGGGAAGGAGCTCAAAAGCTTTTTTGACAGCTGGACGTCGGGCAAAGTTCATTTGTTCGCCGACTGACGCGTTACTTTAATCCGGAGGCCGAGAAATGTTTGTAGCCGTAAAAAAGAAAACGCTTTTAAGTATTCTGTTCGTTGTGATAATAGCCGTATGCACCGGACTGCTTTTCGTCCCCGCGCTGTCGGTAGGCGCAGACGCAGGCAACGGCAAAACGGTGGTTATAGACGCCGGACACGGAGGTATCGACGGCGGCGTAGTGGGTGTAAACACCGGCACCAAGGAGAGCGATCTCAATCTCGCGATAGCGCGCAAACTGAAAAATTACCTTATTCAGGGCGGTTATAAAGTCGTTATGACGCGCGTCAATTCCGACGGGCTTTACGGGCTGGCTTCAAAAAACAAAAAGCTTAAGGACATGGAAACGCGCAAGGAAAAGATTACCGAAGCGGCGCCCGATCTCGTCGTGAGCATACATCAGAATTATTATCCCAGATCGAGCGTGCGCGGTGCGCAGGTGTTTTACGCGCCCGGATCCGAAGAGGGAAAGCGCATTGCGGCGGGTATGCAGAAGATTATAAACAGCAATCTCGAAGCCTGTTCGCGCACAGAATCGGCAGGCGACTATTATATCCTGCAATGCACGGAGTTTCCTTCGGTGCTCATTGAATGCGGATTTCTCTCCAATCCCGATGACGAAAAACTGCTGGTTTCGTCCGAATATCAGGACAAAGTGGCTTATACCGTGTATACCGGTATTCACAGCGCCCTTAACGACGCGCAGACTACAATGGCGCACGCATAGCGTTTGAGGAAAAATTTTCCGTTACCCCTTTACAATAAACGCTTTTTGTGCTATAATATTCATAGCGGCATGGAGGCGCTTATATGCAGAAAGTCATTACTTTATCAAGACAGTTTGGAAGCGGCGGAAGCGAAATTGCAAATAAACTGAGCGAGAGGCTTAAGATTCCTTATTATGACAAAGGCATTATCGAGCACGCTGCAAGCGAGAGCGGTATAGCTAAAGAACATTTCGAAAAAGCGGACGAGAGACGCACCAACAGCTTTTTGTTCTCGTTGGTCAGTTCCCATTACGGCGGCTCTGTGGCTCCGGTACAGCTAAACGATATCATTACCGACGACAAGCTGTTTATTCATACCGCCGAGGCCATCAGGAAATTTGCGGCGCAGCCGTGCATTATAGTCGGCAGATGCGCAGACGATATTCTGCGCGATTTTCCCATTATCAAGCTTTACGTTTACGCCGATATGAATTTCCGCGCCGCGCGTATCATGAAGCTGTACGATCTCAACGAAAAAGCGGCGATAACTCTTATCAAAAAGACAGACAAAAAACGCGCCAATTACTATAATTTCTATACTTCCAAAAACTGGGGCGAGGCTGATAATTATGATCTGTGCCTCTCGACGTCCAAGCTCGGCATCGATAAAACGGTCGATTTTCTCGAGGAGTATGTGCGCAAAGTAGGCGATTGACTTTTTTGAATTTTTTTGTTATAAATCGCTTGTCAAAAAACATTAAATGTGATATTATATGTAGGCTGGTTCGTTTTGTGCGCCGAAGTGGTGAAATGGCAGACGCGCCGGACTCAAAATCCGGTGCCCGTGAGGGCGTGTCGGTTCGAGTCCGACCTTCGGCACCAAAGCGCGTTGGCTTACTTGTGCGATGGTGGCGGAATTGGCAGACGCGCACGTTTGAGGGGCGTGTGGGCAACCGTACGGGTTCAAGTCCCGTCCTTCGCACCAAAAGGCCTCAACCACAATATATTGTGGTTGAGGCCTTTGTGGCGGCATTCCGCAAGCGCGCCCGCTGTGGCGGAAAAAACAAGGAGAGTGCTACATGTATAGATTGAGGGTGGGTAAGAGTATTTCGTTCGGCGAGGATTTTTCGTCGCGCATGTCCGAGGCGGAAAGCGCGGAGCTGGACGCGTTCGACTTCGACCTGTGCGCCCATTGGCGGGAGC
>CASFJH010000056.1 GCA_949294845.1 uncultured Bacillota bacterium
GGCGCGATGGAGGAAGCGATCGCCGCGGCCGGCATAGACGCGTCGCGGCTGGAGGCGATAGGCATAACCAATCAGCGCGAAACGACAGTCGTATGGGACACCGAAACCGGCAAACCGGTATATAACGCAATAGTATGGCAGTGCCGCCGTACCGCCGACGAATGTGACCGGCTGCTCGCGGAAGGGTACGAAAACCTCATTTACGAAAAGACCGGGCTGATTCCCGACGCGTATTTTTCTGCGACGAAAGTCAAATGGATACTGGATAACGTTGCCGGAGCCAGAGCGAATGCCGCAAAAGGAAGGCTGCGTTTCGGTACGGTCGACGCGTGGCTGCTTTGGAATCTTACAGGCGGAAAATCGTTCCGCACGGATTATACCAACGCTTCGCGCACGATGCTCTTCAACATTCATTCGCTGCAGTGGGATAAGGATCTGCTGGAAATATTCTCGATACCCGAAAGTATGCTGCCCGAAGTCTGTCCGTCGGGACACGAATACGGGCGGGTTGCGGCAGGCGCCGCGGCGGGAGTGCCGGTGTTCGCCATGGCAGGCGATCAGCAGGCCGCGCTGTTCGGGCAGCTTGCGCACAGCCGCGGACAGATGAAAAACACATACGGTACAGGCTGTTTTCTCCTGATGCATACGGGCGACGAGCCGGTCAAGTCGACGCGCGGACTGCTTACGACGCTTGCCGCAGGCGTGGAAAAGAGCGGCGGCTACGCGCTCGAGGGCAGCGTGTTCGTGGGCGGCGCGGCTATTCAGTGGCTGAGGGACGAGATGCGCATCATATCTTCCGCGGCCGAGAGCGAAGCGTATGCGCTCAAGGTTCCCGACTCGGGCGGCGTGTACATCGTTCCGGCGTTCGTGGGACTGGGCGCGCCACATTGGGCGGCGCACGCGCGCGGCACGGTAACCGGCATTACGCGCGGAACCACGCGCGAACACTTCGTGCGCGCCACTCTCGAATCGATAGCTTATCAGGTTTTCGACGTGATGCACGCCATGGAGCGCGATACCGGAACGGTCACGCGCGCCCTGAGAGTCGACGGCGGAGCGAGCGCAAATGATTTTCTGATGCAGTTTCAGGCCGATATAAGCTCGTGCGACGTCGTGCGCCCGGCGGTAAACGAGACGACCGCGCTCGGCGCGGCGTATCTGGCCGGACTGGCGTCGGGATATTACCCTTCGGCGCAAAAGCTGCAGACATTAGACTCTTCCAGCAGGATATTCCGTCCGTCGATGAGCGAGGAGCGCAGACGCGTTTTGCTGCAAGGCTGGGAGGAAGCCGTAGGACGCGCGAAATACCGGTAATACAGACGCAGGACGCCTAAGATAGTTATTATAAAAGTAGGAGCGCAATTATGGAAGATAAGATTTTCAAAGCGTTAAAAGACAATTTTATCTCAGGCGCAATGCGGCCGGTCAGGCGGCGCAAAGAACTGCTTAAAAAGCTTAAGCAGTGCATAAAAGCGCACGAGGCCGATATTATCGCTGCGGAGAAAGCCGATTTCAATAAATGCGCTTTCGACGTTTACGCAACGGAAATAGGCGTTGTTTACGGCGAGATAAACGGCGCGTTAAAGCATCTTGACCGATGGGCAAAACCGATTAAAACGCGCGTGTCCATGTCGAATTTTCCGGCGCGGTGCGCCGTTACGCCGGAAGGCTACGGAGTCGTGCTCATCATATCGCCATGGAATTATCCGTTTCAGCTGGCGCTGGCGCCGCTTGTGGGAGCGATTGCCGCCGGAAACTGCGCCGTGCTTAAGCCTGCTTCCGCAACGGCGGAAACAGCGCGGATAATACGGCTGGTATTGAGCGAGGTTTTCGCCGAAAACGAGGTCTATTGCGAAATTTCGTCGCGCGGAGCCGCCAACGTTCTCGAATTTCCTTTCGATATGTTTTTCTTTACCGGCAGCGGATCGACAGGGCGCAAAGTCATGCGCGCCGCAGCCGAACATCTTGCGCCGGTCGTTCTCGAACTCGGCGGAAAATCGCCTTGCATAGCGGACAGGGACTGCGACATAGAGTCGGCGGCGAGAAGGATTGCCTGGGCTAAGTTCGTTAATGCCGGCCAGACCTGCGTCGCGCCCGATTATATGTATGTTCACGCCGATATTTACGACCGGTTCATTGCCGCGCTGAAACGCGAGATCGAGGCGCAGTATTACGAAAACGGCAGTCTCTCTGCCGATTTTGCGCAGGTTATCACGCAGGAAAAAGCGGACGAAGTGAAAGCGAAGCTCTCCCGTTGCGAAATTCTGTTCGGAGGCAGCGTCAGCGGCCGCACGGTGGAGCCCACCGTTATAAGCGCGGACGAGGATAATCCCTTTATGGACGAGGAAATTTTCGCCCCCGTTCTGCCTGTTATCCGTTATACCGACAACGAAGAAATAACAGAGCGCATAAGGCAGCGCCCCAGACCGCTGGCGCTTTATTACTTCGGTAAAAGCGACAGACTGTTCACCGACCGCATTTCTTACGGCGGCGGCTGCGTGGGCGACGCCGTCATGCACGTCGCGGAGCATAACGCGCCGTTCGGCGGGGTAGGCGCTTCCGGAATGGGACGTTATCACGGCAGATATTCGTTTGAAACGTTTTCTCACCTTAAAACGGTACTGTATAAGTCGCGCATGGAAATAAAGCTAAAATACGGACCGCATACGGATAAAAAGCTGGCCGCGTTGCGCCGCGTGATAAAATAACGCGCTTGTAACGCGCACAAAAAAGGAACGCTTGTACAGGCGTTCCTTTTTTAGTAAAAACCGGTGCGACGGAGAGTCTTACATTGTCAGAATGACCGCATACGCGGCAATGACCGCTGCCACCGAGACTAAGGCGATCACAAATCCGGCTTTGCAAAGTCTGTCTTTAAGAAACATGAAATTGACAAGCGCGGAAAGTCCTGCCGTTACGGTCGACGCGACCAGCAGCGGCACCGCGAATACGGTCAGACCGGTAAGAGA
>CASFJH010000057.1 GCA_949294845.1 uncultured Bacillota bacterium
CGTGATCTGGAACGCGCAAAGGACTTTGCCTATTCGCTCGGCGTAAACAGAAATATCGATCCTTTCATGACTCTCTCCTTCCTGAGCCTGCCCGTCATTCCCAAGCTGAAGCTCACGACAAAAGGAGTGTTCGACGTAGAAAATTGGCGTTACCGCGACTGACGGTAAACGTCCGCTCGTATTTTTGCCGGCTTCCATGCACGGTATAAAGACGGTTCCGGTAACCGATTATCCGCCTATGTCCTTCGGCGTTTATCATAAACCGGACGAAAGCAAATTGCGGAGCGATTTCATACGGCTCTTAAAAGAAGAGCTCAGAAAGCGCGGGACGGAGAAATACGACGCCCGGCGGTAAATATTCCGGATGTCAAAACCGGATACAGACAAAAAAACGGCGGGCGTGACCTGAAAAGTCGCGCCCGCCGCCGTACAGTTTGCGCTTTGCCGTATCGGTAATATACGCTTTGTCTTTGCCGTATGGAATATTCTTTGCTCTTTGCCCTTTCTGGAAGCGGATATACGCAAAGCCCGCGGCGCTTACAGCAGAATACAGATAACCCCGCCTTTTCCTTCGTTGACTATGCGGGACAGGGTGCGCCGCATCTTTTTCTGCGCGTCCGGAGGCATAGCGTTAAGCTTGTTGTTGAGGCCTTCGTTGACGAGCATATGCAGCGATTTTCCGAACATATTTGTCTCCCATATGCCTTTCGGGTCGGTCTCGAATTCCGAAAGCAGCGATTTAACCATCTCTTCCGACTGCTGTTCGGTGCCGACTATGGGACTGACCTCAGCCTCGATATCCACCTGCATAATATGCAGCGACGGCGCGCTCGCTTTAAGCCGCACCCCGAAGCGCGAGCCCTGCTTGACTATCTCCGGCTCCTCGAGAGTCATTTCGTCAAGAGAAGGCGTTACGACTCCGTAACCGGTTTCTTTAACTTCTTCGAGCGCGGCGGCGAGCTTATCGTATTCCTTTTTGGCAAATACGAGCTGCTTCATTATGCTCATCAGCGCAAATTCGTCGGCGATACTCTCTCCGCATTCGTCGCTCAGCGCTTTATAGAACAGATCGTCGCGCGCCTTTACCGAAAACGTAACGGTACCCGTTCCCAGATCTATGCGGTCGGCGGAAATGCTTTCGAAATATTCGCTGCCCTCCGTCATGTCGAGAGCCGAAGAGAAATCGCGCATACGCTCCATATGCGCCGTTTTCTCGCGTATTTTTGCGCTTAAATCGGCGATTATGGCGTTTTCGGCAGGCAGCGCCTGCAGCCACTTGGTCATTCCGAAATCGATGCGGCGTATGGGGAACTCCATAAGCAGCTGCTCGAACAGCCGCGTTATATCCTGCTCCGACAGGTGAAGAACATCCATGGCCACCGTTGCCGCACCGTATTTCTCGGTGAGCGACGCCGCCAGCTTAGACGTCTCGGCCGACTCGGGCATTGTGGAGTTAAGCACTATCACGAAAGGCTTGCCCAGCGCTTTCAGCTCGCTTACTGCGCGCTCCTCGGCAGGCACATACGCGCTGCGCGGCAGCTCGGTGGAAATCGATCCGTCCGACGTCATCACGACTCCGACGGTGGAATGTTCGGAAATGACTTTCTTGGTGCCGATTTCCGCCGCCTCGGTAAACGGAATTTCCTCGTCGCTCCACGGCGTTTTGACCATACGCGGCTTGTCGTCTTCGAGATGGCCGGTCGCTCCGTCGACCATATAGCCCACGCAATCCACAAGCCTGACGTTGACTTCGATGTTGTCTGCAAGCTTTACCTTGACGGCTTCGCCCGGAACAAATTTCGGCTGAGTGGTCATAATGGTTTTGCCGCTGGCCGACTGAGGAAGCTCGTCGGTCATGCGTTCACGCTCGTACTCGTCGGCAATGTTCCCCAGCACCAGTTTTTCCATAAAAGCCGTTATAAAAGTCGATTTCCCCGCGCGCACCGGTCCCACAACACCTATATATATATCGCCTCCAGTGCGCTCGCTGATATCCTTATAAATATCTTCCTGCATGGTTACCTCCAAAACTTGATAATAGAGTATATGCGGAGGTAACCCTGTATTATGCCTGCTTTTTGGCTTTAGGTCCGAACAGTATTACCGGCCGTTCTCTGCCGGTCATGAGTTTGGCAACGTTGCCGCGGTGAGCGAACAGCGTCATAACGAACAGCGCGAACAAAAGGCACACGCCGGCGATCGAATCGTCAGAGACGCGCAGCGCTTCGGCGACAATCGGCGCCGTTATCATTATAAAGGACGTGACGGCACCCATATGCGTAAAAATGAGGAACACCGCGCCCACGGCGAACGCGCACAGCGTTACGACAGGACTGATGACCGCGCATATGCCTATAGTGGACGCAATGCCCTTGCCGCCTTTGAACTTGTAAAATACGGGAAATATATGTCCGGTTATCACGCCGATGCCGGCGATATACGCGCCCAGTTTGTCCGCGCCCAGCGTCCACGCTTCGCCGTATATCCACCAGCCGAGAAGCGTGGGTATCACGCCTTTAAGCGCGTCGCCCAAAAGCGTTGCCAGTCCCCACGGAATACCGAAATTGCGCAGCATATTCATCGTGCCGGGATTTCCGCTGCCAAGATTGCGTATGTCGCGGCCTTTTAATTTCGATATGCACACCGCGGTGTTGAAATTACCGAACAGATACCCGATTACCGCTATGGCGATTATCTTTAACGCCGTCATGCCTCCTCCTTTTTCCCGCGGAAAGTCAGTTTTACCGGAGTGCCGGAAAAATCGAATGCGCGCCGCAACGCGTTTTCCAGATACCTCTTGTACGAAAAATGCACGAGCGTTTCGTCATTGCAGAATATGACGAAATGCGGAGGATTGGAAGACGGCTGCGAGGCGTAAAGAATTTTCAGCCTTCTGCCGCCAGGCGAGGGCGGCTCGTTTGCGGCCACCGCCTCCTGAACGACCTCGTTGAGCACGCCCGTCGATATCCGCCGCGACGCATTGCAATAGGATTTCATCGCCGAGTCCATGATTTTATCCACTCTCTGCCCGCTTTCGGCGGATACGAACACGCATGAAAAATAGCTCATAAATGACAGCTTTTCGGCCAGCTTCTTTTTTGCTTCGTCCATTGTATAAGCGTCTTTTTCGACCAGATCCCATTTGTTCATTACGATGACGCTCGGCTTGCCTTCTTCATGGACAAATCCGGCTATTTTGACGTCCTGTTCGGCTATTTCTTCCGACGCATCCATGACGACCGCCACAACGTCCGCGCGCCTTACCGCCGCTATCGTGCGCATGACCGAGTAATCCTCTATGCTCTCGTCCTCTATGGCGCGCTTGCGGCGCATACCTGCCGTATCGATCAGTGTAAAGGCGGCGCCGTTGTACTCAAACGGAGTGTCGATAGCGTCGCGTGTTGTGCCGGCCACGTCGCTTACTATAACTCTCTCGAACCCTAGCAATCTGTTGACAAGCGAAGATTTGCCGACGTTGGGCTTGCCTACAAGCGCTATGCTTATCGCCTCGCTCTGCTCTTGCTCGGCGCGCTCGCCGAAATTGGCGACAATGGCGTCGAGAACCTCGCCCATACCCTTTAACTGCTCGCAGGAGAGCGGAAACGGCTCGCCCAGACCGAGAGAATAGAAATCGTATGTCTTGTCGACTTCGAAATTATCCAGCTTGTTGACGACCAGCACGATAGGCTTTTTTGCGGTGCGCAGTATAGCCGCAACATCATAATCCGACGCGGTTACTCCGTCTCGGCCGTCGGTAAAGAAAACTATAACGTCGGCTATATCTATAGCCGCCTGCGCCTGCGCCCTTATGCGGGCGAACATCTTATCTTCGCTTTTCAGTTCTATTCCGCCCGTGTCGATAAGCGTGAAATTGTATCCGCACCATTCGGCGTCGGCATACAGTCTGTCGCGCGTTACGCCGGGGGTATCCTTTACTATTGAAATGCGTTTGCCGCAAACCCTGTTGAAAAACGTTGATTTGCCGACGTTGGGCCGTCCGACTACGGCTACCAGCGGTTTCACTTGCATAAACGGCCTCCGGAAAGAATATTTTTCACAAACCCGTATCCGTCCGGCGGCGAGACCGTTACGGGTACGCCCAGCCTGTCGGACAGCCACGAAACGCTCGTATCGTCCAGAAACACGTCGCCGAACTCTCTCAGCATTACCGAAGGAATTATGAGCCTTTCTCCCAGCTCCTTCCCTTTAAGCTGCGCCAGTATATCGCCGCCGGTGACCAGACCGGCTACCGTAACCGTTTCTCCGAAGAAATCGTTGCGGATAGCGTAAACGTTTATTTCTCCCCCGAACTTATCGGTAATTTTATCGGCGCACGAGCGTATAAGGCTGTAAGCGCTCGTACCGGTAGCTATACAGCATCTGCCGGGCGCGCCTGCCAGTTCGTCCATGCCTTCGTCAAATTCGTTTTTAAACCGCGCGATCAGTCCCACGCCGTTTTCTATCTGCGGAAAATCCTCGTATTCCTCGTAAGGCGGAACTTCTATGCCGGCTTTGGTGTAAAACTCGTCCGCGGCAAAGAAATACCGCGTCCCCTTCTCTTTTAAAAACCTGCGCTGAAGCGCTTCCGTCTCGCGCACGACCTCGGCGGCCTTTTCGGCGTCTACCGGAGTAAGCGCCGGATTGCAGCAGCGCGTCAGACCGACCGGTACTATTGCTAGGCTGTCGAAATACGGCGCCGTCGCCAGCGCGGTATTGCGGTAATCATCGTTTATCCCCGGGCAGTATACTATCTGCCCATGCATATGTATGCCGCCGTCGTACAGTTTATTTACCTGAGCCATCAGTCGGGGAGCGCGTTTTATGCCGAGCAGCCGCAGCCGCACCGCCTCGTCCGCCGAATGTACGCTGATATAAAGAGGACTTAGCTTAAGCCTGATTATACGGTCGACGTCGCCGTCCGTAAGGTTAGTCATGGTTATATAATTTCCGCTTAAGAAGCTGTGACGGTAATCGTCGTCTTTTACGCGCAGCGTACTGCGTAAATCGCGTTCGGGAAGCTGATCCACAAAGCAGAACACGCAGTGATTCTTGCACACGCGAGGCGCTATTTCCCTGTCAAACTCCAGCCCGATGTCTTCGTCCTCGTACTTGTCCACTTCATACAGCGTTTCCTCGCCGCAAGACCTTACGGTCATGGTAAACTTTTCGGCGCCGAGCACATACTCGTAGTCGAGAATATCGGTCACTTCGTAACCGTTTACTGCAACAAGCTCGTCGCCTGCCTGTATGCCCAGTTCTTCGCCTATAGAACCTGATTGTACGGACAAAATCTTCATTACCGGGGATATTGTAACACATTCCGGCGCGATTGTAAAGCGGTTATATTTTAAAGTTTATTCTCGGACTATTCGCCGTCGTCAAACCAGTCCTCGAAATTTTCTTCGTCGAAATCGCGGCTTTCTTTTGCCGGAAACAGCTCTTCTCCCGCTTCAAATGCTCCGTCCGTCTTATACGCGCCGCGTATGCCGCCTATTATCTCGTACAGCAGCAGCCCGAATACCAGCGCGATTACCATAGAATCGAACGCGCCGCGCGTTCCCAGCGAAACGCCCGATCCGTCGATAAAAAACCTGTATATAACCGATACCGCAAGATCACCGATTACCGTTCCGCCCGTCGCCGCCATAGCGGTGCCCAGTCTCGAGCCGCTTATAAGATACGAAACTGCGCCTACCAGAAATCCGCCGACCGCCGATGCGGTTACCGTCATTGCCGCGCTGTCGGGCATTATGAGCATACGGGTAGCAACGTATACCGACGCCGCCGCAAGTACGGCTATGCCGCCGCGGAACAGCTCGCCGTCCCAGCCTATCATAAAGGCGCATATTACCGCTATTACGGCCGGAACGGCAAAACCGCCGAGATTCATCGAAAATCCGCCTGCCGTTATTTCGGGGACGACCGCACCGGCCACCAATGCCAGCACCAATAAAAAAGCGCTCCAGTTGGGAATACCTATGCGCCTGAAAAACCGTTCCGCCGCCCCGAAAAATACCGCAACGGCAACCACTCCCAATATTATCAGTCCGATAGTCATACATATATTATCGGTACTTTTACAACAAAATAAACGGACTTTTGTTTGTCTGAGAAGAACTTTACGCGGCATTCCTTACTTTTATAATATATTCGGCGCCCAAAAGTTACTGTGGCTGTCCACGCGCATAAGCCGTGGCTTCCCCAAGCGTATAAAACTCTCTTATAAAGTGCCGTTCAGAACAAACCTTATAAAATATGAATTTGAAATAGAAATGTATGTGTAATAACAGTAAACCGCTATTTATTCCACGTTCCGCTTGACGCGAGCCTCTCAGGAACGTGTAATGAGGCAAATAAGGGCGAAACGCAACAACCCGACTGATTGATGTCAGTCGGGTTTTGGTTTGCCTTTGGCAATAACAGCCTAACACGCTCCTTTCTCACGTCAAGCGGCTTTCGCGGCATAAACCGCCGTTTACCTTGACAATTAAAGAAATTTTGAATATACTATGAACACCGAAACATTAGGTGCCAATATTTTAGGTGTGTTAAGGAGGTGATGTTGTATGGAAGCTTTTATACAGCAAGTTAGGGCTCCGAGTGGCACCGCGTGTCACCTCCTTATGCGAATGATTTAAGCTACTGTTAGGCAGTAGCTTTTTTAATAAAAAACCTAAAACGATTCTCACTAAGAAGTTAAATTTAGCTTTGTACTAGTGGAAATTATGGTGGCGTAAGGAGCATAGCGACGCAATAGCGATTACCGTTTACGGCAAGAGCGTCAGCCCGTAGGGGTTCGAAAAGGCTTTAGCCTTTATGGGCGTATGCCATTTCCCACTCTCGGAACAAAATAAAAACCTGAAATTATAAGCATTTAAGATTTAACATAGCGCCAAAGGCGCTCCTCCGAAAAAGCG
>CASFJH010000058.1 GCA_949294845.1 uncultured Bacillota bacterium
TTGTTTATATCCTTTAATATCGTCTGCTTGGTCACCTGAAATTCCTCGCACAGCTCGCGCGTGGACACTCTCCTTCCCGACAGCAGCTTGGTCTTTATCCTTTCTCTGCGACCGTAAAAATCCAGTCCGTCTGACGACATACGTATACCCCTTTCCTTTTCTGCCGATTATAGCATACATATGGTATACGCGTATGTTTACTTATTTTTTTTCGTAAACGCGCTCCTAATGCTTTAAAGCGCCGTCTGGCGGTTCCGTAACAATAAACCCTCAGAATTCCATGAATATTCCGCTTATCAGTATTGCAAGCATGCATAACGGCGCGACGTATCTTACCATAGCGAGAAAATATTTTCTGTAAACTCCGCCTTTTTTGAGATTTATTTCGTCCATGAGCGAATCCGAATCGCTGAAGTAGCCGGCGATCACGCAGGTGATTATAGCAACGACCGGCATGAGCAGATTATTGGCAAAATAATCGAACATATCGAGTATCGTCTTACCCGCAATATTAATCACGGAAAGCGGGCCGAAGCCTAACGAAGCGATGCTGCCCACTGCGACTATAAAGCCGAGTATCAGCGCGCAAGCCGTCCATCTGCGCATGCCGAGAGTTTCTCTTAAAACCGAAACTATCGCTTCGACCAGCGATATCGACGACGTGAGCGCGGCGAAAAATACCAGCAGAAAGAATATCGCGCCTATCGCCCTGCCCCCGGGAAGTTTATTGAAAACGAGCGGAAGCTGTATGAACATAAGCGGCGGGCCCTTTTCCATTGCCGACTGCGCGTCGGGTGTAAAGGCGAAAAGCGACGGGATTATGATAAGCGCCGCGACTATCGCAAACGCCGTGTCGCATATGGAAATCTGTCGCGCCGATTTCGTGATGCTTGTGTTTTTCTTCATGTACGAGCCGTAAGTAATCATAATGCACATCGCGAGCGACATAGAATAGAAAAGCTGTCCGAGCGCTGCAAGCAGCGTGGAAAAGCTGAACTTGGAAAAATCGGGGACTAAGAAAACTTTGACTCCCTCCATAGCTCCGGGCTGGCACATGACGTATATCATGAGGAAAACGGCTATAAGGGCAAGCAGCGGCATAAGTATCTTGCTGATACGCTCTATCCCCTTCTGAACTCCTGTTACCACGACCGCTACCGTAGCGGCGGCAAATATCAGAAAGAAGAGTATCGGCTGCCACGGATTGGATATAAATGCGTTAAAAAACGCGTCCGACGTGGCGGCCGTTGCGGTCTCGCCTATCAGCTCGCCCGCTCCGGAAATAAACGCGAACATATACCGTACTACCCAGCCGCCTATGACGTTGTAGTAAGGAACTATGATTATCGGCACCACAAGACACACGAAGCCGAACCATCTGAATTTGCGGTTGAGCGCGGTGAAAGCGCCTATAACGCTCTTACCCGTCTTTCTGCCTATTGCGATTTCCAGCGTAAGCAGTACGAAACCTATCGTCACCGCAAGCGCTATATAACACAGCAGAAAAATTCCTCCGCCATACTGCGCGGCAAGATACGGAAACTTCCACAAATTGCCAAGTCCTACTGCGGATCCCGCCGCCGCAAGCACGAACCCGAGTTTGGACGAAAAACCTTTGTGCTTTTTAGGCGTTTCGGTCTGTTCCGAAGTCTCTTCCACCGCTTCCTCGGCGATTTCGCCTATTAAAGGCGTATCGTTATCGTTCATTCATGTCCTCCGAAGCGCAACCGACGCCGGCGCCGGTAAATTCCGCCGCGGTTCAGCGCGATAAAGTTATTCCTATATATTAGCCGACTTTTAAATTTTTGTCAAGTTATAAACACCGCTGCCACTGCGTTTACGTCATCTTATATCTGGCTTGTGCGTAAAATAAAAAATTCATATAATATCTGAATTTTATCGGGAAAAACTAAGTCCCGACGCAGGCTATAAATAATGCCATAAACGGCAAAGACGCCGCTATGAACTGCGGCGTCTTTCCTGATATTCGGGTATTTTATACCGGATATTTCTGTTTCTCCGGCAAATTGGTCTGATGTGTCAGCTCACTCTGTCTTAGCCACATATACCGTCATACTCCCGCGGCGTAATCGGCGCCCGTCATAGCAATCAATCTTATATAAAGGAACATAATTATGGAAACTAACAACGTTATTGAACTGTTTTCCGACGTGAACACCATGCGGGTGCT
>CASFJH010000059.1 GCA_949294845.1 uncultured Bacillota bacterium
CTCCCGCAATAATGCAGATTCATGAGCAGGAGACCGTCCGGCTCTCTTCCGAATCGCCCGTGCGCGCCGATTATACCTTCCTCGGCTGGTCTGCCGCGCCTGCGGCGCAGACTGCCGAATACGAAAAGGGCGGCGAATTTACTATGGGAAGCGAGCCGGTGACGTTATATGCGGTATGGAAGCATAACGATTCTTTGACATACGACGCCAATAACGGCAGTTTTGCGAGCGAAATTCCCGCCGTATATCCCGCCGCGGGTGAGACGGTAACGCTTACTGTCATCCGGCCGGTGCGCTCGGGTTACGTCTTTCTCGGCTGGTCGGAGCTGAAGGATTCGCCGGAGGCGCAGTACGCTCCGGGCGACAAATACATAATGCCCGAGACGGACGCGGTATTATATGCCGTCTGGGAGCGGGAGCAATTCACCGTGACCTCTTCGGTCGCCTCCGGCTACGGTATTGACGGATTGCTGAGCGAATACGAATACGAAGCTATAGCGGTCTTTACCGTGACGGGAACGGCTCCTAAGGTATACGTCAACGGCAATGAGATTTACGCGTCGGACGGAGCGTATTCTTTTACGGTTACCGAAAACACCGTGATTTTGGTGACTGACGGCTCGAAGCTTTCCCTTGTTTACGACGCCAACGGCGGCTATAATCAGCCGGTGGACACAAACAAATACGAGGCCGCCTCCGCTGCAACCGTGTCTAAGCAGTCGCCCGTAAGATCGGGATATACCTTCCTCGGCTGGGCGACGTCTGAAAGCGCGGACGAAGCGCAGTATACCGCAGGGGCGGAGATCGCGTTCGGGAGCGCCGACATCGTTCTTTACGCCGTATGGCAGGCAAACGTTTATTACGTCAGATACGACGCCGGCGACGGAACGGGAGTTATGCCGGACAGCTCTTTCCTTTACGGAGAAGAGAGCGCTCTCGCGGAAAACGCTTTTACCAAAACAGGATGCTCGTTTGTCGGCTGGGCGACGGAAAAGGACGGCGCAGCCGTATACGGCGACAAAGCGGAAGTGCTCAATCTCGCAGTACAGGACGGGCAGACGGTAACGTTATATGCCGTGTGGGAAAAGACAGTTTCCTTCGTTGTGCTCGACGCGCAGGGCGGATCGGGCGGCGGCAGTTTCTCGGCGGAGTACGGCGAGCTGCCGGAATATTCTCCGACAGTTCCCTCGCGCGCCGGCTATAGCTTCAACGGCTATTACACCGGCGAAAACGGCGCCGGAACGCAGGTTTTCGACCGAAACATGACGTTTACGGCCGACGGCTGGAACATCAACGAGCGCAACGTGGTTCTGTATGCCATGTGGACGCCGGTTACCTATTATGTAGTTTATGTCAACGGGGCAATAGAGGCGGGCGCGCCGCAGCTTGCCCTATACGGCGTTCCCTTTTCATTGCGGCCCGCCGAAGAATCGGGGATATACGCGCCCGAAAACGCGCACTTCGTCGGCTGGGCGGTCTATCCCGGCAGTATGACGGCGATATATACCGACGGCCAGTACATAGAGCACGGACTGACGCAGACTGAAGGCGAGCAGGTGCGTCTGTATGCGGTGTTTGCCGAAAACGCCAGGTGGAGCGTAAGCTACGACGCCAACGGCGGCGACGGCGGGCCGGTGGACGGCAATACCTATTATACCGGCGAGAGCGTGTACTTCTCCTCGGTTATCCCCGAACGCTACGGATATATCTTTCTCGGGTGGAGCGACGCCCCGCGCGACTCCGCCGCCGACTACCCGTATACTGACGGCAGTTTTGCTACGGAAAGCTTTGCAATGCCCGAAGGCGGCATAAAGCTTTACGCCGTATGGCAGGCGGGAGATACCTTGCAGGCGCAGATAGGAGAGCTGGAAAACGCGCAGGCTCAACTGCAGCTTGCGGTTGACGACTTAAAGAGCACGGCAGACGCCGCCGCCGACACGGTTGCCGCATTGGCGCAGAGGCTGCAGAATGCCGAAAACCTCATCGCCGGATTGGACGATACTTACGCCACCGACGCCGCGCTGTCCGAGTCGCAGGCCGCGCTTACCGCGTTGATTGAGGAAGCAAAAACCGAGCTTGCCGGGGCAATAGAGGACGTAAGGAGCGAGCTGTTCGCCGAAACGGACAGACTGGCAGAGATTATCGACGGCAAGGCGGACAGCTCGGAGCTTGCCCTGCAGCTCGAAAACGTTAGGCAGGCTTATGAGACAGCCGACGCTCTCGTCACAAACGGATACATCGCCGCAGACAACGCGCTTGAGCAAAGCCTTACCCAAGCGATGGATACTGCGCTAGGCAATCTCCGGACGCAGCTGGAAGAACAGCTGACCGAGGCAACGGCCGAGCTGCAGACGGCGCTCGGAACCAAAGCGGACGCGGAGACGGTAGCGCAGAGCCTTGCTGAGCTTGAGGCGGCATACGCCGCGGCGGACGCCGTTCTGAAATCGGAAATCAGCGAGGAGCTGACCGCGTCGCTTAACGCCGCGATAATCAGTGCTGCAGACGGCGTGCGCACGGAACTGAACGGGCTTATAGAAGAAGTAAAGAGCGAACTGGACGCCAATGTGCAAGAGCTGAACGGCGCAATCGCGCTTAAAGCTGACGCGGCTGCTCTCGAACAGAAAGCGGAAGAACTGGCGGACAGCTACGCCGCCGCGGACGAGCTGCTCAGCAATCGGTTTATCGCCGCCGACACGGCGATAAGGCAGGAGCTTACCGGTCTTATCGACGGCGTAAACGCAGAGCTTTCAACGACGATAGAAGGCGTTGAAACCGAATTGAACAGCGCGATCGAACAGCTTCGCAATGAAATGAGCGAGTCGGACAATACCAACGTTCAGCAGCTGAAGGCCGCTTTGGATAAGCTTGAGGAGGAATACAAGGCGGCGGACGTTATTCTGGACGGAAAGCTGACCGGGCTTCAGGCGTACGACGTCGTTGTCGGAGAGCGGCTTGACGCACTCGAATCGGCATATAAGACGGCGGATGACGCGCTTATGGCGGGATTGGAGAAATTGCAGACTGCGCTCGAGGAAATGCGCGGAAGCCTGAATGACAAGGACGCGGCGCTGGAAGAAAAAGTCGACTTGCTCGCTTCAGATAACCGTGACGCCGAGTTTGTGTACACCGTCGTCAATATATGTCTGGCCGGCGTTGCCGTGCTGCTGTTTGCCGTGCTGATCGTGCGCGTCGTAAAAAACCGTAAGTCGGTCAGATAGGGGGACGGGCAAATGAATTTAGCAAGCGCGACGTTTTTCACCGACTTTCCTGTGCACGGGCAATACGTCTGCACGGTGCTTCTCATAGTTATCTGCGTTGTTCTTGCGGCCAACATAGCCGTCAAGGCGCGCGCAGACAAGGCGCACGGGAAGAGCGGACGGGCCGAAAGTCAGGAAAACGCGGCGGCCGGAACGATCGCGGATAATGAAAGCGCAGCCGTAGGCGCTGTAAGCGCGGCGGCAGAGAGTGTACAGAGCGCAGTGGGCGCTGTAAGCGCGGCGGCGGCTTTTCGTGAGGGCGGGATTACGCCGGCAGCCGCAGACTTTTCCCGCGTCGTTTACGGAAATTACGACAGGTCGTTTATCGCCCGTCTGATTCTTGCCGACGGTGTTCTCAAGGAGCGTTACGTCCGGCTTGCTGACGAATTGCTCGGCTATAAAAAGATGCGCAGCCGCATTTCGTGGGCATATGCCACGTTTGCGTGCGGAAGGCGCGTTGTAGCCAGGATAGCCATAAAAGGGAAAACGCTATGCCTTTACCTCGCGCTGGATTCCGCCGCATATACCGGCTCCAAGCGCGGAGTGAGCGACGTTTCCGGAATAAAAAAATATTCGGCCGTACCGACGCGGATAAAGGTGCGCTCGGAGCGGGGCGTGAGCTTTGCAAGTCGGCTCATATCGCTTACTGCCGGCGGCATGTCTCTGAGCCGCGGCGACAAAGCGGGGCTGAGAGCGGAGGATTATCCTTACGAGCCGTTTGAATCGCTGCTTGCCCGCGGACTTATCAGGCTCCGCACTAAGGGCGGAGTTAAGCTTGAAGAGGGCGACACCCTCAGATGGGCGGGCTTTGAACGCCGCGAGCGGATATCCGCAGCCGAAGTCAGAGGCATTTCTCTGCCCAAAGAGGCCGTGCGGACAGTTCCGGCGCGGGGAAAGGAGAATAAGCGCGCGAGACAGAGCAGGAAGGGCATTGTCAATATAGACACGCTCTCCGACAATTTTTCTGCCGGAGATACAATAGATATTTCGGCAATGAAGGCAAAAGGCCTGATTGCGGCAAACGAAACCTCAGTAAAAGTGCTTGCCCGCGGCGTTCTCGATAAGCCGCTTACCGTAATTGCCGACGATTATTCTCTCGACGCAATAAAAATGATATCGCTTACCGGCGGCAAAGCGCTGTATAGCTGACGCCGCTTGCCTCTTTATCCGACCGTAAGCGGTTTTCTGTTTGCCGTTCTGAAAGCTTTACAATTCGCCGCCGATTGTGTATACTGTATGCATGAAAAACGTTACTTTGATCGGAATGCCGTCGGCGGGAAAGAGCACTGTCGGCGTCGTACTGGCCAAGTTTACCGGCCGGAGGTTTATCGATACCGATCTGATCATTCAGGAAGAATACGGAGAGCTGCTGCCGGCCATAATAAAGCGGTTGGGGACCGAAGGATTTATAAAGGCGGAGAGCGCGGCGCTCGCGCGGCTTGATACGGATAACTCGGTGATTGCGACCGGAGGCAGCGCCGTTTACGGCGAGGAGGGGATGCGCCGCTTAAAGCAAATCTCCGACGTGGTGTACCTGCGTGTCGATCCGGCGAATCTGGCTTCAAGGCTGGGCGATTTCCAATCGCGCGGAGTGGTTACGCTGGGGGCGCGCACGCTGGACGAGCTTATGGCCGAGCGCGCGCCGCTGTACGAAAAGTACGCCGATTTGACCGTCGACGAAGCGGGAATCGAACAGACCGCGCGCGCTATAGCCGCGCTTACCGCGTCCGACTGCTGAGGGAGAATAGCATGTACTGGAAAATCGCGTTGGGACTGCTTATCCCTTTTGCCGGAACCGTTCTGGGAGCGGCGATGGTTTTTCTGTTGCGGCGCGAGATACCGGCGGCGTTACGCAAACTGCTGCTGGGCTTTGCGTCGGGCGTCATGGTCGCGGCGTCAGTGTGGTCGCTTATACTTCCGTCGGTCGAGCTTGCCGCCGGACAGGGAGTTATCGAGTGGCTGCCTGCCGCCGTCGGCTTTGCCGCCGGTATGCTGGCGCTGTTGCTGCTGGATACGCTTGTTCCGCATCAGCATATCGATTCCGAAACGCCCGAGGGCCGGAAATGCGGACTGAGCAAATCAAAGCTCTTAATGCTTTCGGTCACTTTGCACAACATCCCGGAAGGTATGGCGGTCGGCGCGGTGTTTGCCGGCTTGCTTGCCGCCGGCGCCGAGATAACGCTTGCCGCGGCGTTTTCGCTTTCTTTCGGCATCGCGCTGCAGAACTTTCCCGAAGGCGCGATCGTTTCAATGCCGCTGACCGCCGACGGGGGAGGCAAAGCAAAATCTTTCGGCTACGGAGTTCTGTCCGGAGCGGTCGAGCCGGTCGCCGCGCTTATTACCGTGCTGTTTTCGCAGATAATTCTGCCGGCGCTTCCGTATCTGCTTTCCTTTGCCGCCGGCGCCATGGTTTACGTCGTCGTCGAGGAGCTCATTCCCGAGTCGCAGGACGGCGCCCATTCAAATATCGCCACGGTGGGAGTAATGGCCGGTTTCGTCATAATGATGATCATGGATATGGCGCTCGGCTGACAGGCTTTCCCGTCCGCAGCGCGCAATCCGGTCGCCTCCGCGCATATTAATACCCGCCGCGCCGAAAATCACGCGCTTTCGCTTGACATTATTCCGGCCGTTTGTTATACTTATTAAGCTGTTTTCGGAATTTCGCTAAGCAGCGTCGTGTTTTCTGGAGAAGTACCCAAGAGGCTCAAGGGGCTCCCCTGCTAAGGGAGTAGACTGGGTAATACCGGTGCGCGGGTTCAAATCCCGCCTTCTCCGCCAAACCGAGGAGAAGGGCGCATTTTGCGCCCTTTCTTTCATATCTCGGGAGATTGCGTCTTAATAAACTCCCTTGTCCTCACATTTGAAAGAACGCAATTCGTAACTCTTCAGCCCGGTTTTCAGAGCGGCATTTTACCGACTGAATCCAAACGTGACATCAGGCACGATTTGTTTTTGATTCGGAGACATTCTTTTGTTTAAGTCCCCGATCAATCAGTTCGGCGGAGAATGGCGGTAATGTTTATTACGTTAGGGAACTCGGAAAAGTAACAGCGATTTCCGGAACAGCTATATCATATATGCTTCAAATATCGCCGCTTCCGGCATAATTTTTATAACTGTGAGGAGTGATATATGTTGCCATTTTTTTACAACGTTATTGCTGTAATCTGCGTAATAATTTTAGTCGGCGTTACCATATTCATAATAAAGTATGTAGCGCAATTAACGCAGAAAAAGTATGAAAATTTTGTTTTTCGGAACAGCGTCAGTTTAAAGGAACTGGAAGAGATAAATCGCCGATATAATTTCTACCCGTATGTAAATTTCGATCAATGCCATACTTATGATAACGAAAATATTTTTAACGGTATCTCCTGCCGCGACTATTTAGTTTATGAGATGCAATACATCAGGGAAAAATTATTTACGCAGATAAACAGAGTCAATTACAATAAAGTACAGTTTTCCAAATATCTTTACGAAATAAAAGGGATAAAACAGTTTGGCCGATTCGACTCGCCGATTGCGAGGTTAAAGCGTGACAGACTGATAAAAATCGAGGATAAGATTATTAAACAACGCATCTGCTCTCCGATCATTCGGTTTTATCTGACGGTTACTCTGAATTGCGCTACCATTAATGGTAAAATTTACAGCAGAAAAAGAGAGACATTTGACGCCGACGATATCTTATCGATTGCCAATAGGCTGAACGATAAAACCGGCAATTTCTATAATGACAGTCAGATCTGGGAGGCGCTTTGTCGAGTCGAAAGAGGAAAAGTATCCAACAGAATGAGGTTTTCGGTATATGAAAGGGACGGATACAGATGCCGTAAATGCGGCGTTTCCGACAGGGAAGCTCAGCTTGAAATAGATCATATAATACCGATTTCTAAAGGCGGAAAATCAACGTTCGATAATCTGCAGACATTGTGTCACAAATGCAATGTGGAAAAAGGGAATACGACAAAAAGATATTAAAAAAGCCTAAGGCTATGCAATCGGTTTGACTCCTGTCAAAAAAATACGAACTCGGGGAAGCGGGTTCGTATTTGTTTAAGCGCAGGAAAAAGCTGCTGTTTTTCTGGCAGCTTATGCGTTTGAGACCGTATTACGGCAATCGGCTTGTCGGGCGGCCGGCGAGAAGGAGATTTTTATTTGTCGATGGTGGCGCCGAAAGGCATCAGAGACAGCTTGGACAGTTTGAAGCACTGCTTACCGAAAGGGATTCCCAGTATGGTTATGCACCAGATAACTCCGGCAAATGCGAACCCGATGCAAAGCTCCAGCCCGCCGAAAATTATCCAGATAACGTTCAGTATCACATGCTTGCCGAAGTCTCCGTTGACGGTCTTGCCGAAAGGCCATATGATTAAGCCGGCTATTTTGAAGCATTGCTTGCCGAACGGTATGCCTATTATCGTTATACACCATATAAGTCCTAAAACGACGTAAGCGATTGCGGCCCACAGCCCCGTCAAGAGGAACCAAATGACGTTTCCCAGCGTTTTCATAACATTCTCCTTTGTGTTTTTTCAAAACTTTAATGCAATTAAATTATATTATAAATCATTGCGAATGTCAATATGTTTTAAAAATTAAAAATATTTCATGCCTGCGGTGACAAAAAACGCGCAATCCGCGTAAGCTTTCCTCATTAATTAAGCGCTGCACGCTCAAAACGGCTTTAAATCAATTTCTTTACAACGTATTGACTTTTAAAAACATGTGTGCTATTCTTTGTGTAAATTAAGTTAAGAGCGGGCAGAGCGAGCCACGCCTTAAATATTGCCATATCTGCGCGAAAAGTCAGCCAACCCGCCGGTTGAGCCTGGCATCGGACGGCGACGCGGCGGGACGGCGGCGAAAGCCGGCGGACAAATACCCTTTGCGGCAGGAAATAGGTAAGCGCGGAAGCGTTGAAGCGGAACGATAAGCGAAAAAACCGGTCGGAAACCGACCGGTTTTTCGGTATAACGTAAAGTTTCGGGCAGTCAGGGGCTGCAAAAGGGCCGAAATTACATAAATACTTGACTTTTTATGCTTTTATTGTGTAAAATAAAGTATAATCCGCTGAGCGTCAGGCGTTTGGCGAAGCTGAGGGATTTTATGAAAAAGGAAAGAACGGCGTTTGTTTTTGCGCTTGCAGGCGTATTGCTGTGCGCGGTGCTCATGTGCGGATGCAATGGCCGCGAGGAGCCGCATGACGAGCCGCCGCCCGTCGGTAATACGGTGACCGTTAACGTCTGTTCGCAGGACGGCGCGCAAATACTCAAAAGCGCAGAAGTTGATTTTACTTCGACTTATTTTTGCGAGTTTCTGCTCGAAAACGCCGATTTTTATTCGGAGAGCAGCGGCTTGTTTACCGAGCCTGACGGAGCGGGCGTAAAAGTATACGATTATTACGGCATTTTTACGCCCGAATTTATCGCGTTTTGCGAGGGTAAGGAATCGGTGAACGTCTACGAATACAAAGTCTGCAAAACTTACGAGCTGGTGCTTAAAAACGGAACGGGAGAAGAAAGGCGTATTCATAATGTGTCGGACAGCTTTGATCTGCCCGAAGTCGACAGGCGCGGATATGTTTTCAAGGGCTGGAGCGCAATGGAGAGCGGCGGCGGCGAGCGGATGTATGTCAACGGCGGAGACTACAAAGAGGACGTCGTGCTGTACGCGATTTTCAGTCCGGTCTCGTTCCGCATAATGTACTCAGTCGATCCGCGCAATCCGTCGTACTGCGGCTCGATTAAAACGGCGACTTACGGACAGAAGTTTACGCTCGACGCGCCGTCCGAAACTGGCTTTGTTTTCCACGGCTTTTATACCGAGCCCGACGGCAAGGGCGATAAGATATGTTCGGAGTCGGGCGAGTCATATATGGCGGTTAATTTTTTGCCGCCCGACGGGCAGGATTATTATCTTTACGCGTATTTCACGGAGGCTCTCGTTCAGAAGCTCATATACGACAATATCGGGATAGACACGTCGGTCACCGTGCGCTACAAAGGCTACTATGCCGACGGCGGCGAGCTGGTAGCGACGTATAACGACGGCGAAACCGTCGAAAACAAACGGCCGCAGCCGAGAGCAGGATATTACTTTGCCGGCTGGTATACAAACGGCGGACATACAAAATACAATTTCGCGCAGAAACGTCAGAGCGCGCATCTTATACTGACCGCAAAATTCGAAAAGACGGAATACGACCTGTTTTCCGGCGTAACCGCCGACGGCCTGACTATGGGCAGCCTCGGTTACGGCAGCAATAACGCGCACAGCTACACATACGTTTACGACTGCGAAGACGCCACGGTGCAATTCAGCTACGGGTTTTCGGTGGGTGACACACAGTGCCGCGCCGTGTTGACCGTTACTGTCGGAGGCAGTCTTGTGTACAGAAACGAGACTGCCGCCGGCGAGAGAGCGTCAGGAAGTTTTAACGCCGTCCGCGGCGATAAGATCACGATAACGGCTTACGTTACTAAGAACAGCTCCGGAGGTACGATCGATTTTGCTGCAGGCAACGAAGGTACGGCTACTTCATCGGTAAGAGTAGTCATGCCGTTCGAATTTTCCGTCCTGGTCACTGAAGGCAGCCATTTTACTCTGGAATACGGCGAGGTCGAAGGCAAAACGTTCAAAGGCTATTACACCGGCGAGAACGGAACGGGAACGCGTCTGACCGACGAGTACGGCAACTCGCTGGCGCCGTGGGAAGCGCGCGGTAATAATCACCTTTACAAGCCTTACGACGATTCTGTTCCCGACGAGGACGACTACGGCGTGAAGGTTTACGCCTATTACGTCTGACGAAACGCTTTCGCACGCTATAGCTGCTTGAATATTAGCTGTGCTAAGCCTGAAGTGTAATCGCGCTTTGCGT